>CAKUEU010000005.1 GCA_934646865.1 uncultured Collinsella sp.
TCCTCGCACATGGTGGTGTCCACGCGCGGCACCATGACCTCGCGGGCAACGGTGTCGCCCAGGTCGAAGATCTCGTGGATCATGCGCTTTTCCTCGTCGAGCAGGTCGTCCTGCTCCGAGACCATGTACTTGATCTCTTCCTCCGAGACGTTCTGGCGGTCGTCAGCACTCTTGATGCGCAGGATGCGGGCCAGGCCGTCGGAGCAAGCGCCGGTCAGCCACACGAGCGGGCGGGCGATCTTTTGGAATACGGAGAGCGGGCCCACGACCTGCTTGGAAACGCCCTCGGCGTTGGCCAGGCCGATGCGCTTGGGCACGAGCTCGCCGATCACGATGGATACAAAGGCGACCGCGACGGTAATGATGACCGGCGCCAGACCGCGCGCGATGGCGGAAAGCGGCGCAATGCCAAAGCTCATGAGCCACGTGGCGAGCGGATCGGACAAGCTCGTCGAGGCAACGGCAGACGAAGCGAAGCCCACGAGCGTGATGGCGACCTGGATGGTGGCGAGTAGCTGGTCGGAGTCGGCGGCGAGTTTAACGGCACGCTCGGCGCGCTTGTCGCCCTCCTCGGCATCGTGCTCCAGCACGGCGCGCTTGGCCGTGGTGAGGGCCATCTCGGACATGGAGAAGTAGCCGTTGATAAGCGTTAAAACGAGCGTGGTGATAAGGGAGATGGTTATGTCCATCGGGAGTTTCTCGAACCTCCAAGATTCGGGACGTTGGCAGGAGACGTAGGTGGCGGATAGGGCAGTTGCGTCCGGCGGACACCGGCGCGGTCGCTAGATTACGAAGAGGATCACCGCCATGAACTGGAAGATGCTACCGGCGAGCACCCACAGGTGAAACACACTGTGGAGGTAGCGCACGTTTTTGGCGATGTAGAACGGCACGCCCACGGTGTAGCACACGCCGCCGACGGCGAGCAGGGCAAGCGCGACGGGGTTCAGCAGCGCAACGAGCGTGGGAAGCTTAAAGACAACGAGCCAGCCCATCAGCAGATAGACCAGGCCGCTTACCCAGTGCGGCTGGCGCTCGCGCAAAAAGCACTCGAGCGCGATGCCGATGATGGCGATGGCCCATACGGCAAAGAACAGCACAGCACCGTCGTCGTTTGCGAGCGTAATGAGGCAAAACGGCGTATAGCTGCCCGCGATGAGCAGATAGATGCAACTGTGGTCGATGATGCGGAACACACGCTTGGCGCCTGCGGGCTGAATCGCGTGGTAGAGCGTGGAGGCGAGGTATTCGAGGATGATGCTGACGCCGTAGACGATCGCCGCGGCCATGTGCGCCGGCCCGCCGCCGCGCAGGGCGGCAAACACAATGAGAAGTACGAGGCCCGCGATACCCAGCAGGCAGCCGACACCATGGGTGACGGAGTTCACGATCTCCTCGCCCACCGTGTACTGCGGAACGGCCGCGGCCTTTGGTCGCGGCTTGGAACTGTCGCTCGAATCGGACATGCCGGTTACATCCTCCAACGTAAATAGTTCTCAACACTATATCAAAGCGTCTGGGTACGTGCGAAATTTGCACTATACGTGACCCTTTGTTTACCCATTCTTTGCTTGTTGACGCATCAACGATGAACATCCACGGAATTACGGCGCTGGAGGGATCGGCTTGCGCCTGTTTTCGGAAGTGCGGGGAAAATCTCGGGGAGCCCAACCAGACCGCAGTTTTATCAACAATTTATCAGGGGCTTTGTTGCCAAAATACGGTCTGTGGTCGGCGGTATTCGATTTTTCCCCGCACTTCCGAAAAGCCGCCCGTGAGCGCTGTGCTCGTGGGCGGCTTTTGCTAACGTTGCGCTACAAAAGCGCTTGTTTTGTCCAATAGCCAGGCGCTACTTGACCTCGATGAGCTCGTACTCGCTCGTGCCCAGGCCGATCTTCTCGGCGTGCGCGATGCAGGAGCGCCAGTCGGTGTCGGGATGCGTGATGCAGAAGGGGTCGCGCGCCTGTTCGCCCTCCAGATGCTCGTGGTTGTGCTCCATCTTAGCGGCGCTGTCGGTGAGCTCGGTGTTGGGCAGCGGCTCGGATGCCATGACGGCGTCGGCGCAAGCCTGGTCGATGGCGACCGGGTCAAAGCTCGCGAACATGCCGATATCGTTGACGATGGGCGTGTCGTTCTCGGGATGGCAATCGCAGTTGGGGCTAATGTCCATGGCGAGCGAGATGTGGAAGCTCGGACGACCGTCGACGATGGCCTTCGTGTACTCGGCGATCCTGTAGTTGAGCACGTCGGCCGCGGCGTCATAGTCGGGCTTTATGCAGTCCTGGTTGCACGCCGCAATGCAGCGTCCGCAGCCCACGCAGCGATTGTGGTCGATGGCGGCGACGTGAACCGTGCGAGTGCTACCGTTGGCAAGCTCGCGCTCACGCGTGTCGTCAAACGAGACGGCGTTGTGCGCGCAGATACGCTCGCAGGCACGGCAGCCCACGCAGTTGGTGGTATCGACACTTGGCTTGCCGGCGGCATGCTGCTCCATCTTGCCGGCGCGGCTGCCGCCGCCCATGCCCAGGTTCTTCATGGCGCCGCCAAAGCCGGCCTGTTCATGACCCTTAAAGTGGGTGAGGCTGATCACGATGTCGGCGTCCATGAGCGCCTGGCCGATCTTGGCCTCGTGCACGTACTCGCCGCCCTCGACCGGGACGAGCGCCTCGTCGGTGCCCTTGAGGCCGTCGGCGATGATGACCTGGCAGCCCGTGGCGTACGGGGTAAAACCGTTCTGATAGGCAGTGTCGATGTGCTCGAGCGCGTTTTTGCGACTACCGACGTAGAGCGTGTTGCAGTCGGTGAGGAAGGGCTTGCCGCCCAGCTCCTTCACGACGTCCGCGACGGCGCGGGCGTAGTTGGGGCGCAAAAAGCTCAGGTTGCCCAGCTCACCGAAGTGAATCTTGATGGCGACAAACTTGTTCTCAAAGTCGATCTGCTCGATGCCGGCGCGACGAATGAGGCGCTTGAGCTTGTCGAGTTGGCTCTCGCGAGCATGCGTACGCAGGTTGGTAAAGTACACCTTTGCCGGTGCAGTTGCGGTCATAGATCTATCCCCTCGGTCTATATGGCGTTACAGACATAAGAGGATGGTACCCATTGGAGTGGGGTCGAAGTCAAGCACGGAAGCGGGAGCACCTAGTCGTTGGGGACGCTCTTAAACGACTAGTCGTTAGGGACACTCTTTCACTACCCGGCAGCTGGGGACGTTCCTTTCCTGCCGACAAATGGGGACAGTCCTTACCACCCCGGCCGGCAACCCGGCGAATCGGCAAAGACTGTCCCCGATGACTAGTCATTTAAATCTGTCCCCAATGACCACTTTTGGTCGTTTAAGTCTGTCCCCAATGACTACTCGTGGGTTTATTCCTGCACTTTGAGAGCCTCGGCCAGGGGGACGCGCTTGATGGAGCGCGTGTGCAGCAGCGCCACGACCAGGTAGGTCGCAAAGCCGATGCCGACACACGCCGCCATGGACCAAGCGGGCACGTAGATCTCGATATTGCCGTTGTAGGCGAGCAGCATCGAGCGGAAGATGGCCGTGAGTGAACCGATGATCACGGGCAGGCTCAGCACAAGTGATGCCGCCACGCACAGCGTGATCGAGCGGATGTACAGATGCGAGATCTCGCCGTCGCGATAGCCAAAGACCTTCATGTAGCTGATCGAGCGGGCGCTATGGTCGATGACGGCCTTGGTCAGCAGATACATAAACAGCAGGAAGATGAACACCGCGAGCCCGACCATCATGCCGATCATGTCGCTCATCATGCCGATAAACTGGTCGCCCACGGCGCGCATGTCGTCGGGCGTGGTGTCGCCGGCAAAGTAGCGTGCGTCAAGGTCGAGCTTCTCGTCGCTCACGTAGCCGTTAAAGTAGGCAGCGTCGTTGCCGAACAGCTCGTTAAAATCGTCGATGCCCATATAGATATTCATGTCCGACTTGGAGCCCCAAGTGGCGTCCTTGCCCGCGTACTCCAGCGAATAGTCCTTGCCCTCGTACTTGTCGTGGAGCGTGACCTTCTGCCCCTCGCTCCAGCCAAACTTGTCGAGCAGGCCGCCGCCAAAGACGACACGCCCGTCGCCGACGTCCAGCCCTTTCCAGTAGCGCGAATCGGACGAGACGCCGTAGACGGAGATTGTCTCCTGCCCATTTCCGTCGCCGCGGTCGTATTGCAGCTGGTAAACGGCATATTTCTCGGCTTGCGCAATCTTCGCCGCACCGTTGTCGGTCGTATTGACGGGGTGAATGTCATCGTTGTCAGTATCGATCTTCGAGGCCTTTTCGATCAGATTGATGGTCTCGTCACGGTCGCAGCCAAGAGCATCGGCAAGATCGTCGAGGCGCGCGTAGAGGGCGTCCTTCTTGTCCTGAACCGTTGCGAGCGCTTCTTGCGCTGCGGCTAGACCCTCGGCAGATGGAGCGCTGGTCGCGGCATTGGCGGCCGTCTGCGCGGCATCGACCGCGTCGTCAAGCTCGTCGTCGGCATCTTGGGCGGCAGTGAGGAGCGCACCGTCCACCGACTGCAGGCGCTCGAGCGCCGACCACTGCTCGCGCTCCTCGGCGGTGCCTTCAAGCTCCAGCGGCGCCTTGAGCGTGTACTGGTGCTCGGCGACAAGACTTGTCTCCAGGTTGTCCGCGTAGTGGGTCATCGTGGGTAGGATCGCCAGGCCAAAGAGCAGCAGCAGTGACGCAAACGCGATACCCACGAAGAGCGTGGCGAAGTTGCCCAGATTGCGCAGGAAGATGCGTAGGCGGAAGCGAGAGACGAAACCCATGCGCTCCGGCAGCTGAAAACCGCGTTTGGTACCCGACTTGCCGCCCGCCTCGTGACGAAGAAACTGCAGCGGCGTCTTGCCCATCTTGCGGAGCAGGCCCACCAGCGTAATGAGGATGAGCGCGGAGGCAGGAACCACGGCGCACTTCACAAAGATCTCCCAGCTCCAGTACACCTGGAAGGGCGGTAGGCTGTACGAGCCGTAATAGAGGCTGCGCATGGGCTCGGTAAAGAACGCAACGCCGAGCGCGGTACCCAGCAGCGATGCGACAACGCCCACGATGGCGGGAAGCGCAAGGTAGTGCAGCACGATCTCTCGGCGGCGATAGCCGCTGGCAAGCAGCGTGCCGATGATGGCGCTCTCCTCCTCGATGGTGGCGTCGGTGAGCACCACAAAGACAAACGCCATGATCACGATGATGATGTCGAGCAGCGTCGTCCACATCATGGAGTCGCCGTCCACATCGTCGCGTGCATAGCCGATGCCCTGGTTGGAATCGGCATCGATCAGGTCGTCCACGCGCGCATCGGCGTCGGCCAGTGCCTCGACCATATCTTGCTCGGCATCGATGCGGTCCGCGGTGGAGAGGTCGCGGTCGTTAAAGGTAAAGGAGTAGGTGTAGGCGGGCGCACCGCCGGCGTCCTCGAGCGTGGCAAAGCCGGCGTCGGTCACTTCGGCCACGCCATAGGTGATAGTGTTGACCGTAAAGTCGGAGTTGTTGAGGAACAGCGCCTGGCTATCGGGCTGCGTCATGATGCCGCAGATGGTGTAGGTGCGGCCCTCGAGCTCGACCTTATCGCCCACGGCAAGATCGTTGTTGGTGGCAAAGACGCGGTCGATGGCCACCTCGTCGCCCGCGCGGGGCTGCCTGCCTTCGCAGTAGGACGCGATATCGACCTTGGTACGGTGCGCGTAGGTGCGCAGCGTGCGCTTGGTGCCGTCGTCGCCGGACGCCTTTTTGATAATGGCGTCGATGGAGAAGTTCTTATAGAGCGTGACGCCGCCGACGTCGTTGGCCGCGTCCTCGGCGGCCTTGAGCTGGTCGTCGGTCGCCTCGAAGGAGGTGGTCACGCGGCCGTCCTCGATGGTGTACTCGTCGCGCATGTCGTCGATAAGGCAGCCGATAGAATGTGCTGCGAGCAAAAAGCCCGACGTAAGGGCGATGCTTCCGCACATAAGCAAAAAGATGCCCAGGTACTTGCCGATATTGCGGCGCAGCTCGCGAGGAAGTCGTTTTGCGAGAGGTGACATGGCGCCGCCTACCAATCGAGCTCGGCGGCCGCGACGGGCGACTCGTTGAGCTCGTCCTCGACGATGCGACCGTCGCGCAGGCGCAGCACGCGGTTGGCCATGCGCGCGATGGCGGCGTTGTGGGTAACGATGATGATGGTGCAGCCGTACTCGTGGTTGACGTCCTCCATGAGCTGCAGGATTTCCTTGGACGTCTTGTAGTCGAGCGCGCCCGTGGGCTCGTCGCACAGCAGCAGGCCCGGGTTTTTGACGAGCGCGCGGCCGATGGCGCAACGCTGCTGCTGGCCGCCCGAGACCTGGCGCGGGAACTTGTTGCGGTGCTCGTAGAGGCCCAGCGAGCGCAGCAGGTCGTCGATATTGAGCGGATTTTTGGACAGGTGCGCCGTGACCTCGATGTTTTCCTTGATGGTGAGGTCGGGCACCAGGTTGTAGAACTGGAAGACAAAGCCCAGCTCGCGGCGGCGATACTCGCCCAGGTCGGCGGGCTTGAGCGTCGTCAGGTCGCAGCCGTCCACCATGATGGAGCCGCCGTCGGCGTCCTCCAGGCCGCCGATAAGATTGAGGAACGTCGACTTGCCCGAACCCGAGGGCCCCAGCATGACGCAGATTTCGCCGCGGTTGATGGACGTGTTAATGCCGTCGAGCACCGTCAGGCGTGCGTCGCCGTCACCATAATGTTTCTTGAGGTCCTTAACCTGGACGTAGGCTTGCTTCGTCGCCATACTATCCCCCATTGTTAGCCTTCTGCTACTTTTCTAGGGCTATAGTAAACCCAGGTGAACTATTTTTGTGTGACATATGGCATTTATTTCAAACTAGTCACCCGGCAGTTAGGGACGTTCCTTTCCTGCCGGCAGTTGGGGACAGTCTTTGCCAACCCGACCGGCAAAACGGCCGATCGGCAGAGACTGTCCCCAATGACTAGTCGTTTAAGTCTGTCCCCAATGACTACTCTTGGTCGTTTAAGTCTGTCCCCAATGAGTACCCGATGACTAGATGGCTAGGCTCGGGCTTTGACGTGCGTGAGGGCTAGGCCTACGGCGGCGATGGCGGCGGCGAAGAGTACGGTGACGCCCAGGTCGCAGGCGATGTCGCCCAGCACGGCAGACGTCAGGTCCGAGGCGAGCGCCTTGCCGATCGCGTCGTTCACCCAATATGTCGGCACAAAGTGCGCCACCGTCTGCACGGCCGAGCCCATGAGCGACAGCGGCATCCAGGCGCCGCCCAAAAACGTCATGAGCATGCCGAGCAGGTTGCCCACGCCGTTGAGCAGCTCCTCGCGCGCGCCCAGGCTCGACAGCGTAAAGCCAACCGCCAGCGGCGTGCACGCCAGGGCAAACGTCGCCGCCAGCGCCAGGCACACGCGGCCCACGCCGACCTCGGCGACCGCGCCGACAAAGCCAACGACGCCCATCATGCTCGACACAAACCAGATGCAGACAGTGAGCACCGCGGCGGCCGCGAACACGGCAAGCGAGCGCTGGCGCTCGGAGACCGGACCGGCATCCATGCGGCGCACGCGCTCGGGCTCGTTCATGCCCGAGAACACCAGGCCCACCGACACGATGACCGACGAGATAATCGCGTACGCGCCAAAGTTGAAATACGACTCGAGCGTGGCGGCGGCAGTCGAATCGACCTTGACCTGCTCGATCTGGACCTCGGCGCGCTTGGCGGCGGCATGCTCGGCGGCCTTGGCCACGTCGCCGTCGGAGGCCGCGGGCTCAAGCGCCGCCGCGGCGCCCGCGAGCGAGATCCAGCGCGAGGCCTCGGCAGACGAAAGCGCCGCCGCCATGGTGCCGGAGCCGTACGTCACGTCGAGCTTGGGCAGGGTCTCCCCCGCACGGGCGGCCGCAATCAGGTCGTCCTCAAACCCCTCCGGGATAAAGAACACGCAGTCGGCGCTGCCCTTGGCGCTGTTGCTCTTGGAGAGCGCGTCCGCAAGATCGTACGTGTCGTCGCCGACGCCCGTAACCAGGTCAAAGCGCGACCCCAAGTGCTTGGTGAGCGCGCACGAAAGGTCGCTATTGTCGCGGTCGACCACGATCACGTTGGCGTCGTAGGGCTTGTACTCGGTGAGCTGCGACGAGTTCCAGCTCACCGACGCCGCGATGAACACGCCCATGAGCGAGATGAACACCGTATAGATGAGCAGGTAGAACGGGTGCGCCAGCGCCATGCGAAGCGCAGTCTTAAAGGTGCTCATAGCGACTCCTTCCAAACACCAGCGTGGCGGCGACGACAAACACGAGGGCCATCAGGACGAGCGCGCCCGCGCGGACGGCAAAGGGACCCAGGTCCTCAAAGAAATACAGGCGGTTGAACATGTCGCAGATGAGCTTGACGGGATTGAGCCAGCACTCGGCCGGGCAGGCGCGGGCGACGTCGTCGGCAAGCGCCATCGCCGGCTCGCCGTAAAGGCCGGCGAACAGAGCGCACGTGGTGGCGAAGCCCGTGAGGATGCCCGACTTGGACGCCTTGCCGCCTTTAACGGGAAGCGTGCCCACAAAGAGTCCCAAGCCCGTCGCGGCAAGCGCGGATACGGCGCCACCCACCAGGCAGAGTCCCTCGCGTCCGCCAAAGTCAACGCCGACGACCAGGCGCACATAGCCGATCGCGACCGCCATCGAGGCAAAGGAGACAAGCCACGAGCCGATAAAGATACCGGCCAGCGAGGCCGTCTTGGAGAGGCCGCCCACGCAGCGACGCGCGCCAAGGCCCGACAGATTGGGCTGCAGGTCGACGACGCTCAAGGCGGCAAACTCGGCAGACATCATCGCGACCAGGCCAAAGAGCGCGTAATAGTAAATGGTCGTGCCGTCGGGCGTGGTGCGCGTCAGGCTCACGCGGCGGGTTCCGCCCTCGAGCGACAGGGCGCGGGCGACCGCCTCCGGGTCGGCAAGCGCCGCCGGGTCATCTTGGGCAATCTGGGCCATGAGCTCGGCATTTTGCGTATAGGAGCTCGCTACCGTCTCAAGGATGCTGCGGTCGATGAGCACCGTACTCGCACGTGAGCTGTCGTAACTCGAAAGCAGCGTGAGCTTGGGCGTGCCCACGGCATCGACCGTGTAGATGCCCGCGACCTCGCCGGCCTTGAGCGCGTGGTTCGCGGCGGCAGCATCCTCGCACTCGTGAATCTCGAGCAGCTGATCGTCGCCCTCCTTAGACAGCGAGGTCGCCACATCCTTAAAGGTCGACGCGTCCCAGGCTTCGTCGGCGACGACGGCAACCGGCACCGGGTCGACCTTGCCGTCGGAGCTCAGGTTCGCGAACATAAACATGAACATCGTAGAAAGCGCGATGGGAAAGACCGCGCCCCAGACCCACGTGCTCGGCCGACGCAACAGCGTCTTGAGCGTGATGATGATGGTGTTGAACATGGCCGCCCCCTAGTCGCGCAGCTCGCGGCCGGTGATCTCGAGGAACACGTCGTTGAGGGTCGGCGGCTCGGAGTAGATGCGGCCGAGCGGCACGTCGTACGAGCGCAGCGCGTCGAGGATGTCGGTCAGGTTATGCGGGCTCGCTTCGCACGAGAACGTGAGCTGGCCCGCCGTCGCCGCCAGGTCCAGGACATGCGGCAGGCTCGCAACGGCAGCGAGCGCCGCACTCGGCACCTCACCGACCTCGATCACGATCTTCTCGCCCATCTGGATCATGCGCTTGAGCTCGTCGTTGGTGCCCTGCGCCAGCACGCGCCCGCCGTCCATGATCATGATGCGGCTGCAGATCTGCTCGACCTCCTCCATGTAATGGCTGGTATACACCACCGTGGCGCCCTCGTCGCGCAGGCGGCAGATGCCCTCCAGGATGGCGTTGCGGCTTTGCGGGTCGACCGCCACCGTAGGCTCGTCGAAGAAGATAAGCTCGGGCTTGTGCGCAATACCGCAAGCGATGTTAAGGCGGCGCGCCAGGCCACCCGAAAGCTTGCCGGGGCGAAACTTGGTAAAGTCGCCCAGACCGACAAAATCGATTGCCTCGTCCACCAGCGCACGGCGACGCTTGCGGTCATTGACGTACAGACTGCAGAAATAATCGATGTTCTCGCGCACCGTGAGCTCGTCGAACACCGCCACCTGCTGCGGCACCACGCCGATGCGGCGCTTGAGGTCGTAGCGGGCAGGCGACATGGGCTCGCCGAACAGCTCGATGCTGCCCTTGTCGTAGGTGAGCAGCTGCAGAATACAGTTGATGGACGTGGTCTTGCCCGAGCCATTGGGACCGAGCAGGCCAAAGATCTCACCAGGGGCGATGCTCAGGTTAAAGTGGTCGAGCGCAATAAGATCGTCGTAGCGCTTGACGAGGTTTTCGACGTGGACGATGTCTGTCATGAGGCGGCCCTTCTGTTGATTGCGGCCCGGTACGATTGCATCATCGCAGGTGCGGCAAGGGCGCGCCAGTGAGCTTTGTCACGAGTGCGGCGGGGCCGCGCGGGAGGAATGTCACGGTTGCGCAGGCGGCCCCTCCACCACGCGCAGCTTCGCGTACAATACCCATATGAACAGGCTTTTCGACAAATCGATCGTGCTAGCGTGCTGCATCGCAGCCGCCGTGGGCCTTGCTGTGGACGCTCGCTTGGTCGCGGCGTTTTGCCTTGGCGTCGTAGCCGCCTCGCTTGCGGAAATTGCGCAAAGCGAACGTGCCCGCCGCGCCGGTGAGGCCGCGAGCTACGTCTACATTATGGTGGCCGCCTTTGTGCCGCCGTTTGCGCCGTTTGCGCCCCTCGCCTTCTATGACATCGCGCGATACGTGCGCCGCGAGCACGCCTGGGTCGCGCTGGGCGCCGGCGCCATCTTTGCCTGCGCGCTCGTCGCATATGCCCACGCCGGCGCGCTTCCCACCCGTGCGCTGCTGTTGACCGTCATCCTTTCGATCGCCACCACCTTGTTGTCACTGCGCACCGCCCAGCTGGAGCGCGAGCAGGAGCGCATGCGTCGCACCCGTGACGAGCTGCAGGAACGAGCCCTCGCGCTCGAAGCGCGCAACCGCGACCTTGCCGACCGCCAGGACTACGAGGTCGAGCTCGCGACGCTCGCCGAACGCGCACGCATTGCGCGCGAGATCCACGACAACGTCGGCCACCAGCTCACGCGCGCCTCGCTGCAAACCGAGGCCCTACGCGTGGTTCACGCCAATGAACCCGGCGTCGCCGCCGACTTCGCCGACGTCAAGCATACCGTTGATGAGGCGCTTCAGCTCGTGCGCGCCAGCGTCCATGCGCTCAACGACAACGCGGCCAATCTCTCCGTACAGCTCGAGCGCATCGTGAAAGGCGCGCGCTCAGATGGCGGGCCGCAGATTGAGCTTGAGGTTTTGGCCGAACATGCACCCGCCAACGTCGCCAACTGCTTCGCGGCGATCCTGCGCGAGGCGCTCTCTAACACCATACGCCACGCGCACGCCCAAGCAGTCACCGTGCGATGTATGGAGCATCCGTCGTTTTACCAGCTCATTGTTACCGACGATGGAATGGGGGCGACCAAGACAAGCAGCCAAGGCATCGCAGGAGGCATGGGGCTCGGCTCCATGCGCGAGCGCGTCGAGGCGCTTGGCGGCACCTTCACCGCCGGTCCGCGCGCCGGCGCCCCCGGCTGGCGCGTGTTTGCCACCGTCCCCAAACAGCAAGGAGATGAGGCCCGATGAGGCTCATTGTTGTCGACGACGACCGCTTGGTGGTCGATTCACTCAAGATTATCCTGGGCGCCCAGCCGCAGATCGAGGTGGTGGGCACCGGCGCCGACGGCAACGACGCGGTCAAGCTCTACACCGAGCACGCACCCGATATCGCGCTGCTCGACATCCAGATGCCGGGGCGTGACGGCCTTTCGGCGGCGCGCGAGATTCTCGAGCGCGACCCCGCGGCACGCGTGGTGTTTCTGACAACATTCTCGGATGACGAATACATTGTGTCGGCGCTCAAGCTGGGCGCCCGCGGCTATCTGATCAAGACCGATGTCGCCGCCATCCCGCCGGCGTTGGCGCAGGTCATGGATGGTAAGCGCGTGCTCGAAGGCAAAGCAATCGAGGACATCGATTTTGATGGGGCGGACGCCGAGGCCGACACGCCCCGCCGGCCCACGGCCTTTGCCGGTCTGACCGACCGCGAGTTCGAGGTCGCCGAGCTCATCGCCCGCGGCCTCGATAACAAGGAGATTGCCGCCACCGCCTATATGGGCGAAGGCACCGTGCGAAACCACATCAGCTCAATCCTGGCCAAAATGGGCCTGCGCAACCGCACGCAAATCGCCATCGCCTACCTGCGCGGGTAATCAACCGACGGACGACCACCCCGACATAGCTAAATGGCTGTTACCGATTTAATGCCATTTCAAGACTATGCCGGTTTACGGGGCTAAACCAAGAACCCCCATCCATGCCCGCATTTTTCGAAAAATGGCAGCCCATCTACCTGCGATTTTGTTTTCGCGTTTTTCGGTATGGTTGGAGGTTCGGGATCCAGCCCCGTAATCCGGCATAGTTTTGTCTGAACAGCCCCGCGCGGGCGCCTCCGCGAGCCCCGCGGAGCCAAAAATGATCCGTTTTCCTCCGTCCCCAGGGGATCAATTGGTGGTGCCCGCCACGAAACCGGCCCATCTACTACGTTTGGTTCGATACCCCCGACCATACCTTCGTTTTGAACAAAACCGCAGGCGTTCTACCTGCGGTTTTGTTTCCGCACTTTTCGGCATGGTTGGGGGCAAGCAGTTAAACGTAGTAGATGGGCCGGTTTTGTGGCGCGCCCTCCTCCGCGCACAAAAGTGCCGCCACGGAGAAGGGAGACGCCTCCGTGGCGGCTGGGGGTGGGGTGGGGGCTATGTTTTGGCTCCCCGCCAGCGGCCCGGGACCCTTGGCCCCGGGCGCTGTCAGTTTGCCTAGCGCTTGCGGATGCCCCAGATCAGGGCACCGACGCCGGACATGGCGACGACAAACGCCATGAGCAGCGCGGCTGCCTGCTGGTCACCCGTGGTGGGCAGGAAACCCTTGACCGTCTTGACGATGTTCGTCACGGTCTTGGGCGTGCCGGGGTCGGGCGTCGGCACGGGCGTTTCGGGCTTCTTGTACGTGTTGTTGAACACGATGCCCTCGACGCTCTTGTCGCCCTTGGCATAGGCGACGCTCGCCTTGAGGTTGCCCTCGCCGTCATCGACCACGTTGACGGTCGCGGTAAAGACGGACTTGTCGTAGGTCATACCGGCCTCGTCGCCCTTGACCTCGCTGATGGTGTAGACGTACGTACCGGGCTCGTCGTACTCGAACTTGTCGAAGTTGATCTTGCCGTCGGCATCGTTAGTGACGGTGGACTCGACGTCCTCGCCAGCGAGCTTAAAGCTAAACTCGTCCTTCTTGAGCTCGCGTCCCTCGAGCACCTTGATGGCGCCGATGGAGACCTGCGTGGGCATGGCGTGATACTTGTTGGTAAAGCCAGCGGACTCGGTGGTTCCATCGAGCTTGTGCGTCGCGGTCAGCGTGCCGTCGCCGTTGTCGGAGACGGTGGTCACGACGGTGTAGGTCGCGCTGTCATAGGTGACGCCCTTGTACAGGCCGAGCGCGTTGGGGCAAGCCTCGTGCAGCGTGTACGTGTGCGTGCCGGGTGCCTCGTAGCGGATCGGGCTCAGCGTAACGGTGCCGTTGGCGTCGTTGGTGCCACTAGCGACAGTCACGCCGTCCTCGAGCAGCTCAAACGTGAACTCGCCAGCTGTAAGGTCGCGTCCGGTCAGACGCTTAACCGTCTTGACCTGATCGGTCACCACGGAATCGGTGGGCGTCACGCCGTAGGTGTTGGTGAACGTAAAGGCCGCACCGTCGGCGCCTTCGCGCTTGACCCTCAGATGTCCGGCACCGTCGTCAGTCACGGTGTAGGAAACCTTGCGCGCGGCGTTGGCGTCGTTGGTCACGCCAGGGGCGCTACCGGACTCGGTCACCGTGTAGGTAAAGGTGTGCGAGCGCGGAGCGGTGGGGGCTGCGGGCTTGGACTCGTCGTTGGCGTCGGACTCGTCGCCATCGACCTCGGCGCCGGTCTCATCGGCGCCGTTCTCATCGGCGTCAACTTCGGCCTCATCGGCGTTGGCCTCGGCGTCGCTCGATGCGTCGCCAGAAACATCGGTCTTCACGCTCAGGACGCGGTTGAGGTCCTCGAGCGTAAAGTGGATCTTGCCAAAGTCCACGTTGCCGGCCGCGTCGTTGGTTGCGGTCGCGCGCTCGGGCATCGGAGCGCCCGCCTCGTCGGCGGTCACGGTAAAGGTGAACTTGCCCGCGATGTCGGCCGGGGTCAGGCCCTCGGCGGCCTGAAGCTTCTTGGTGCCGGTGAGTGCGTCATCCACGGCCTCGGCGCCGTAGACGTTCTTGAACTCGGGCTCGGCGTCACCGTAGTCGACCGTTGCCGTCAGGGTACCGTCACCGTTATCGACAACGATAACCTTAAAGTCAAAGCTCGATGTTTCGGCCGTGATGCCCTTGTCGGCCAGCGAGTTCGTGTACTCAAAGGCCGTGTAGTTGATGGTCCACGCAAGCTTGGCATCCGTGTCGGTGCGGATGGCGCGGCCGGCGTTTACCAGATCGGCGAGCATCTCGGTCGTGTAATGCAGCGTTCCGAAGCTCACCTGACCGCCAAGGTTGGTAGCCGGAGTGCCCTGGATTGCTTCCGTCTCGCCCGCATAAGCGATGCCAAAGTAGAACTCGCCGTCGGCCATCAGGCGACCGGTCAGCTTCTTGGCGGCAACGACCTGGACGGGCTTGTTGGTCGTAGCGCTATAGCTGTTTTTGAACGGGACCAAGGCGCTCTCGACCTTGTTCTCGCCGCTCTTGTGGACCATCGCATGCGTGCCCTCGGGACCGCCAGAAACGGTCGTGGTGACAGTAAGCGTACCGGCGCCGTCATCGGCAATTTCGATCGTCACGGTGCGCTCGGCGTCGTCGTAGGTGTAGCCGGGCTGGTGGTCATTCTTCTCGACCACGGTATACTTAAAGGTCTTACCGGCGTCTGCCTGCGTAAACTTGACCTCATGGCCCGCCAGAATGTCGATCAGGCCGACCGTTGCCTCTGCCGTCGCAGGGGACTTGTACACATTGGCACCCTCGTGCAGACCAAGCGCGTGAGCCGAGGCCTCGTCGGCGGGCGTCACGGTAAAGGTGAACTGGCCCTCGGTCATGGGACGTCCGTAGAGGCTCTTGCTGAGCTTGAGGCCGCCGGCCGCGGCGTAATCGAGCTCAGAGCGGTACGTGTTGGTAAAGCGTCCGCTTTCCTTCTTGGTGACGTTGGCGGTCAGGACGCCCTTGCCATTGTCGGTCACGGTCACTTCGGCGGTCGCGACATGCTCGTCATACTTCATGCCGGCCGCACTGCCCTTGTTCTCGCGAATCTCGTACTTGTAGGTTCCGGCAGCCGTGTAGCGGATCTCGCCGAACTTGATAGCGGCGATGCCGTCCTTCGCGTCCTTCTTGCTCACGGTCACGGTTGCGGGGTTGGGCAGCGGAGCGTCGGTGCCCTCGGCGGGACTGATGGTAAAGCTAAACTCGTCGGAGTCCTTCCAGTCGCGACCGTTGATCGCCTTGCTCAGACCAAAGTCGAGGTTTGCATCGATCGGGTCCACGCTGTAGGTGTTCTCGAAGGTCGCGGGCTTGTCGCCCTTCAGGACATGCTCGGCCTTGAGCGTGCCGTCGCCCTTGTCGGTAATAGTGGTCTCGATGGTATAGGTCGTGTCGTCGTACGTGACGCCGCCGGCGCCACCCTTGACCTCGCGCAGCGTGTAGATGTGCTTGCCGGGCTTGTCGTACTTCACGGCACCCATCGAGATGTTGCCCTTGGCGTCGTTGGTGCCGGTGGCGACGACCTTGGCGTCCTTGCCCTCGCCCTCAACGAGCTCGAAGGAGAACTCGCCGTCCTTGAGGTCGCGCCCGGTCAGGACCTTGGTCGCGGCAATCTTGTCGGTGACGCTAAATTCGCCGGGGTTCGGCTTGTAGGAATTCTTGAACTCAGCAGTCGTGGCATCCTTCAGCTCGTGCTTCGCCTCGAGCTTGCCCTTGCCGTTATCGGTGATCGTGGTCACGACGGTATAGGTCTTGTCGTCGTAGGTGATGCCGTTGCCTTCGGCACCCTTAACCTCGCGCAGGATATAGGTATGCTCGCCAGGCTTATCGTAGGTGATTTTGTCCATGACGATCTTGCCGTCGGCATCGTTCTTGCCGGTGACGACGACATCGTTACCCTCGACGAGCTCGAAGGAGAACTCGCCGTCCTTGAGGCCGCGCCCGGTCAGGACCTTGGTCGCGGTGATCTGGTCGGTGACACTGGAGCTCACGGGAGTCACGTTGTAGGCGTTCTCGAACGCCGCGGGCTCGTCGCCCTGCAGCTTGTGCTCAACCGCAAGCTTGCCATTGCCATCGTCGGTGACGGTAGTCACGATGGTGTACTCAGCGGTGCTGTAGGTAATACCGTTGTCGGCGTCGCCCTTGACCTCACGCAGCGCGTAGGTGTGCGTTCCGGCCTTGTCGTACTTCACGGTGCTCATCTTGATGTTGCCGTCGGCATCGTTGGTGCCGGTGGCGACGACCTTGGCGCCCTCGCCCTCGACGAGCTCGAAGGAGAACTCGCCGTCCTTGAGATCGCGGCCGGTCAGGGACTTGGTCGCGATGATCTGGTCGGTGACGCTGGACTCGTTCGGGGCTGTATTGTACTTGTTCTCAAAGTGTGCCGGCTCGGTGCCCTCGAGCGTATGGGTCACCTTAAGCGTGCCGTCGCCGTTGTCGATGACGCTCGTCTTGATGGTGTAGCTCGTCTTATCGTACGTGATCCCGTTGCTCAGCCCCGCTTCGTTGGGAAGCTTCTCGCGCAGCTTGTAGGTGTGGGTGCCGGGCTTGTCGTAAGTGATCTTGTCCATGGCAATCGTGCCGTCGGCAGCGTTAGTGCCCTTGGCGACGACCTTGTCACCCTCGACGAGCTCGAAGGAGAACTCGCCCTCCTTGAGGTCGCGCCCGGTCAGGACCTTGGTCGCGGTGATCTGGTCCTCGACAGGCTTCACGCTATAGGTGTTCTTGAACTCGGTCTCGCCCGAGGTCTTTTCAACGTCGGCCTTAAGCTCGCCCTTGGCGTTAACCGTCACAGTCACCTTGAACGTGGCAACGTTCTTGCTGTAGGTAATGCCACCGGCGTCGCCCTTGACCTCGCGGACCTCATAGGTGTACTCGCCCGGCTTGTCGTAGGTGATCTCGCCGAAGTCAATGGCAGCCTTGCCCTTGCCGTCCGGGTCGGCCCTGTGCACGGTCGCGTCCGTGGACGCAGGCATCGGAGCGTCGTTCTCAGACGTCGCGGAGAGCTCAAACTTAAACTCATCAGCATCCGTCCAGTCGCGGCCCTCGAGTACCTTGGTCAGGCCAAAGCTGGCCTTGGTATCCACCGCTGCCGGCGTCACATCAAAGCTAATCTTGCCGTTATTGCCCAGGCGAACGTCAACCTCCGTGGCGTTGTTGTTCCACTTGGGGTTGAGCACGTCGGCCGCGGTGCGGGTGGGGTTGTCACCGCCCACGCGCTCCTTGGTGGTATGCAATTCGTCAATAAAGGCCAGACGTGCGGTTCCCTTTCTAAATGACAGGTTTCCGCTCGTATCGCGCACGAAGGCGTCCTCAGAGCTCGCGGCGTCTTTGCCTTTAAACTTAATAACGGCGGTACGGGATTCGGCCTTACCGCCTGCGCCCTTTGCCTCAAACTCGTCCTTGTAATAATAGGTGCCGTCGGCAGCCAACGAGCCCGTCGCAGGCTTCGTGCATTCCTCGTCCGTGTAAATGGGGGTATTCTTCTGGAAATAGTAGTAGCGGTTGGTGTCGGCAGGCTCAAAGTTCGCGATCGTATCACCCAGCTCGCTATCGCTCCACTTGTTCGCGTAGAAGCTAACGGTCTTTGAGTCGTTCTCCGTGGTGGTCGTATTGCTCTTGATGTAGTCCTCGAGCCCCGGTACGTTCTTGGGCGTAAACAGGTTATTGAGCGCGTCTTTCTTAACGCTCGAGGTGTAGTTCACCTGGATGGGCTCAGTATTGTCGACCGTAAGTACACCATCGGTGATCTTAAAGTGGCGCAGCGGAATCAGCGACGCAGGAATCTTAACCGTTACGATATCACCGGTCTGGGGCTTGCCTTCTTCGGCATGCTGAACGGTGATGACCAGGTTCGCGGCATCACCCGTAAATGTGTAGGTGTCGACATTGCCCTCGGTCTTCTTTGACGGTTTTTCAAACTTCGCGCCGTTGTATACAACGGACGTAAAGGTGTCGACCTGCATAAAGTCGCCCAGCTTATCGGTAAACGTAATGTAGCCGGACTTATGCTCGCCATAGCCGTCATGGACTTCTGTCGGGTAACCAGCCCGGATAATGCTTCCCGAGATCTCTTCGAAGATCTTCTCGAGTTCAGTGGCACTGGTTGCCGCCTTGTAGTAATTGGCGTTTTCTGCGCGCACACCAAAGTTGATGATCCACCCGCGCCAAGAAATGATGGACGTGGCGGCAGGATAGTTGCTCGACACCGCGTGCATGAACTTATTCTCGTTGCTTGTGAGATCAGACGTGGGGTCATCGACGGGATTTGCGCCGCTAAAAATGCCGATGGTGTAAATGTCGGCACCTTTAGCCTTAATGCTCTTGGCAATTTTGACGGCGCTATTGGCAACCTCGTTCTCGAAATCCCTAGTACTCGTGGGTGAGCCATCTGTGAAGAAGACGACGACCTTCTTGGCGTCGGCACGACCAGACGAGGACGAAAATTGCTCATCAGCCAGCTCCAAGCCATAGTCGGCGCGCGTGGAACCGGCAGGACTGATGGAGTTGACCGTACTCTTTAGGCTCTCCGC
This sequence comes from uncultured Collinsella sp., assembly GCA_934646865.1. Classification (GTDB taxonomy): domain Bacteria; phylum Actinomycetota; class Coriobacteriia; order Coriobacteriales; family Coriobacteriaceae; genus Collinsella. The sequence continues at coordinate 18,867 of CAKUEU010000005.1, forward strand.
ACCTTTACCTTTGCCCTTGCTGCAGAGCGTCAGATCCTTCATGGTCTGCGAATAATTGTAAATGAATGTATCCGCGCGATATTTATCGTTGCCGACCCAATCAGCCTTATCGCCCGAAAACTTTACGATGGCGACCTTGTGCTGCTTGGACTCGTCCGAAATCTTTGCATTCTGCTCCGCAATGGTGTCAATAAAGTCATTGGCGGCCTTCTTTAGCGCTTCGATACGCTTTGTGTTGTCGTCCTTACCCATGGGGTCATCCATCGACCCAGAAGCATCCAGCACCATCACGATGTCGAGCGGCTTGCCGGAAATCGTTGTATCGGATGTCGAAGAGATGGCAGACAGCGTGGTCAGGAAATCCGACTCTTCGCCTTCTCCGGTTTTCTTGACCGTTTTGTCGGTCCAAATTCGGCCGACGTTTTGAGTTGTAGTTTCCTTGCCGTCATAGCCACCGGCCCAGTACTTCCAGTGGTTGCTGGTGTCGTAGTCGACGATCTTTTCACTCACCGTCGGTCCGTCCATTCCGGTGCTGGACCTGGCGTTGGCCTCGGGCAGCATGGCGAATGCTGCAGCCGGCAACACCAGCACTACGGCCAGTATCACCGCCAAGAGACCCCTCGTGTACCTGCTCATCGTGTCTCCCTTCTCGCAGGATCAGACCTTGCATCAGCCTAAAGTTACGGAATGAGACACAGTTAGGGCAGGTGACACACGTTCCAGATTCGGTTTTGAGCGTGAGACAAATGTCTCACTAAAGTTGAGACACAGCGTTTTCGCAGGAAAACGGATGCGACTCGAGATCGACGAGCCAAAATGATCCGTTTTCCTCCGTCCCCGGGGGATCAGGGGCTGCTACCAATACGGCACCATTTCAAAACTATGCCGGTTTACTACGATAAAAACGAAATCCCCGACCACACCCGCTTTTTCGCAAAGTCGCAAGCCGTCTACCTGCGGTTTTGTTTTTGCCGAATGCGGTGTGGTTGGAGGTTGGCGATTTATCGTAGTAAACCGGCATAGTTTTGTTCGCGGCAGCCTAACCGCGCGTTCACGCGCGGGGCCGGCGGGGCATTTTTGCCCCGCCGGCCCCTATTCCGGCTGTATTCCGACTCAATTCCCGTGCTATTCCGGCTTGGTTTCTACCGTGGGCGTCTTGTCCGCCGCGACTGGGGTGCGGGCGGTGTCCATACTCAAACAGTGCTTGGGGCAGCTTTCGATGCATTCGCCGCACACCACGCAGGCGTACGGGTCAATCGACCAGGTACCGCCCTTGCGATCGACCGCGAGCGCGCCCGCCGGGCAGCGACGCGCACACATGCCGCAGCAGATGCACACATCCATGTCGTTGACGATATGCCCACGCAGGCGCTCCGGTGCCGCAAGCTTCTCCTGCGGATAGCACACCGTCACCGGCTGCTTGACCATAGAACCCAAGGCCGTCTTGGCAAATGTCAGTAAACTCATGCCGCGCCTACCTTTCCGTGCAGCTAATGCAGGGGTCGATGGTCAGGATAATCATGGGCACGTTGGCAATAAGCACGCCCTGCAGCGCATGCGTCAGACCCGCCAGGTTCTGCGACGTCGGCGTGCGCACGCGGAAGCGATCCAAGTTCTTGGTGCCGTTGCCGCGCACATAGTAGTACGCCTCACCGCGCGGCTGCTCAATCACAACCTCGCCGCGGGCACCATCGGCCGGTGTGAGCTTGGTGCGCCCGCCGATGCCGTCGTGCGGAATCTTGCCCACGAGTTCCTTGATAATGTCCATGGCCTGCGTGACCTCGGCGCAACGCACCTGGCAGCGGGCATAGCAGTCGCCATCGGTCGCCACGATCGGCTCAAACGCGGCAAGATCCGCATAGGCGCCGTCGCCGAACATGCGCACGTCGTAATCCACGCCCGAGGCGCGGCCAAACGGACCGACCATCGACAGCTCCAGCGCGTCCTTCTTGCTGATCACGCCCACGCCGTGCAGACGCTCGCCGCAGCTGTCGTCGTCCAAAAACGTGTGCACCAGGGCCTCGTAGTCGGGTCGCATGGCATCAAGCGTCTGGACGATGCCCGCCAACTCGGAGTCCTCGATGTCGTGCTTCAGGCCGCCAATCTCGTTAATCGACAGGATCACGCGACCGCCGCAGGTGCTCTCGAAGATCTTAAGAATCTGCTCGCGCAGGGTCCACGAACGATAGAACAGCGCCTCAAAGCCAAAGGCGTCGGCGAGCAGGCCCAGCCACAGCAGGTGCGAGTGGATACGCGACAGCTCATGCAAAATGGTGCGGATATACTGCACGCGGCCGGGCACCTCGATGTCGAGCATGCGCTCGCAGGCGCTGGCGTAGCCGTAGCTGTGGCCCACGGCGCAAATACCGCAGATGCGCTCGGCGATGTAGCCAAACTGATGCATATCGCGTTTTTCGGTGAGCTTCTCGAGTCCGCGGTGAACGAAGCCAATCTGAGGAATTGCCTCGATCACGCGGTCGTCCTCGAGTACCAGATCCAGGTGGAGCGGCTCGGGCAGCACCGGGTGCTGCGGGCCAAACGGAATAACGGAGCGATGTGCCATGGACCTTACGCCTCCTTTTTCTGCTTGTCGCGGGCGGCCTTGGCGGCAAGCGCCGCGCGGACCTTGGCCGCTTTCTCGGGATCCATGGCGGCGAGCTTTGCCTCCATCTCGGCGGCTTTGAGCGCGGCCTTGGCAGCAGCATCGTCATGCTGAGCATCGGAGCCGGCAGCCGCAGCGGGCTGGACGGCAGCAGCACCCGCAGCATCGCCGGCGTCCTCCCCCGCTGCAGCAGCGGCGGCCTTCTCGGCCGCGGCCTTGCGCGCCTTGGCCTCGGCGGCGGCGCGGACCTTCATGGCCTTCTCGCGCGCAGCCTTTACCTCGGGCGTGATGACGCTCATGGGCTCGGCCGTCGAGACCTGGTAGAAAAAGCCCTTAAAGTCGATCTGCATATCGGTGATGGCAAGGCCAAACAGGTCATGCGCCTCGTTCTCAAACGGGAACACCGCCGGATAGTACGAGCTGATGGACGGGACCTCCTGGTACCGGTCGATACCCTCGATCACCAGATTCTCAATCGCATAGCTACCGTCCTGCGCGATCTGCTCTTGGGCAGCGCGGACGTTGATAAACGTATAGACCAGGCGATACGAGCCGTCGTCCACGCAGCGCTCGGCATGCATCTGCACAAAGCGCGCGCCGACGCCCTTGAGCGCCTGCACATGCGACAGCAGTTCATCGATCCCGACGGTGGTATAGATTGCCTTTTGCATTACTCGGCCTCCTTTGCAGCGACGGACGCGGCGGCACCGGCCCCAGCCCCAGCCTCCGCAGCGGCCACAAACCCGTCCTCGCCCAGCTCAACGCCACCGTCCCAGCTCGCAGCCCCGCCCACGGAAAGCGGGTCGCCGCCGGCGCGCATCACGGCCTCCTTCTGATCCAGGATGCCGCACGCCTCCACAATGGCATCGATCACGGTCTCGGGGCGAATGGCGCACCCGGGCGCGTACACGTCCACGGGAATCGCGCGGTCCACGCCGCCGATCACGTTGTAGGCATCGCGGAACACGCCGCCCGAGCACGCGCAGATGCCGCATGCCACCACGCACTTGGGCTCGAGCATCTGGTTGTAGATCTGGCGCACGACGGGCAGATTCTGCGCATTGACCGAACCCGTCACCAAAAAGATGTCCGCATGCTTGGGGTTGCCGGTGTTGACTACGCCAAAACGCTCCGCATCGAACAGCGGCGTGAGCGAGGCCAGCACCTCGATATCGCATCCGTTGCAGCTCGAGCCGTCGTAATGAATAACCCACGGCGAGCGCGACATTTTATGATCCATGGATGCCGCCTCCTAAATAAACACGTCAACGAGGATGGGCATAAGGTTGAGCAGGCCAAACACCAGCGCCACGCCCCAGCCGAGCTTAAAGCAGCTGCGCCAGGTGCTACGGGCGAAGGTGTTATCGATCAGTACCTCGACAAAATACGTCGCGACCATCACGACCAGGGCAACCACCCAGCTCACCGGGTTGTCCCAAACAAAAAACATGCCCACCCACATCAAAAACAGCACGGTCTCGCACCAGTGCATAAGGGTCATCTTGGCCAGCGTGCTGCCGCTCATCTCGGTGGCGACGCCCTGGACAATCTCCTGATGCGCGTGATGCGAGTACGAAAGATCGAACGGCGACTTGCGTAGCTTGATGGTGAGCACCGCGAGCAGCGCCAGGAAAATGGGCGCACTGTACACGATGATGGGCGCCGACTGCCCGGTCACGGCGATGGAATCAAAGCTGTCGGTGGCGAGATACAGGCCCACGCTCATCAGCAGAACGGCGGGCTCGTAGCTCATGACCTGCAGCAGCTCGCGGTCGGCGCCGACCTGGGCAAACGGGCTTTGCGTCGAGGCGGACGCCAACACCACAAAGATCGCAGCGAGCGTAACCATGAAAGCGCACAGTAGCGTGTTGGAGCCCGACACAAAGATGCCGCCGCCCACCACGGTAAAGATGAGCGCGCACGCCATGTAGGTATCGTCCATGGTGTTTACGCTGGCAGGGGCCTTGCGCAGCAGCTTGGCAACGTCGTAGAACGGTTGCAGCAGGCGCGGGCCCACGCGGCCCTGCATACGGGCGGACAGCTTGCGATCGATGCCGTCGATCAGGCCGCCCACAAACGGCGCTAGGAGGGCAAACGCCACGGTACCAATAAATATGCCCACGACACCCGAACCTTCAAAATACTTGCCGCGCAGCACCGAGGGCGCGCTCATGGCAAGCCGCTCGGGCCCAATCCACGCGCAACACAGCAGCGCAAACAGAATGATGGCGCAGCACACGACGCTACCCGCGGGGCCAATACGCTTCTCGCCAAGGGCGTCCTCCGAGTACCAATTGCGCTTTTCGGCCTTTACCTCGCGTCCCATCGAGCCGCGGAAATGGCGATATTTGTCGGTTCCCACACCCGAAAGATATACGTTTACGTGCGGCTTGTTGCTCACGCGGAATGAAGTCAACAGCACCACGGCGATAAAAGCCACGATAACCACCATCAGATACATGGAGTCCTTGCCAATAACGTACGGTACGCGGCCAAATACCATGGCCAAGTAAGGCGACACCAGACCGCTCGAGATAACCGGGAACGCCACGCAGCACAGAATCAGCAGCGCGGCGATGGTGTTGAGCGCCATCCATTCGGTCTTATGGACATTGACCTCGACGTTTTGGGCCGTGGGGTCGACGCCCGAAAGCTTGGCGAGCCACTTACCCCAGAAGAAGAACGTCGCGGCCGAGCCAAAGGCAAGCACCATGATCATGAGCACGTTGCCGGTCTGCGCGAACGCCACCAGGGCGCCCCATTTGGACACGAGCATGCCAAACGGGGCCACGAACATGCCCATAATGCCCAGCATCATCAGACGCGTCAGGTGCGGCATGCGGCTGAACATACCGTCCATGTCCTCGATATTGCGGCTGCCGATATGATGTTCGGCGGTGCCCACGCACAGGAACAGCAGCGACTTGGCCACCGTATGGAACAGGATTAGGAAGATGGCCGCCCACACGGCCTCGGGCGCACCGACACCCAAGCAGGCACTGATGAGGCCCAGGTTGGAAATGGTGGAGTACGCGAGCACGCGTTTGGCGTTGCTCTGCGAGATGGCCATGAGAGCAGCGAGCAAAAACGTGATGGCACCCACACTCGTGACCATAAAGCCAGTCACGGGATAGATGGCATAGAGCGGGCTCAGCTTGACCATCAGGAACACGCCGGCCTTGACCATGGTGGACGAGTGCAGCAGGGCGCTCGTGGGCGTGGGGGCAACCATGGCACCCAACAGCCAAGTGTGGAACGGCATCTGCGCGGCCTTGGTGAGCGCGGCGAGCGACAGCAGGACGACCGGCATCACCAGCAGCGCGGACTGCGCGGTTCCGGCGCCGGATAGCTCGATCATGCCCGAGATGGTCAGCGGCATGCCGTTGACGTGCAGGAACATGAGTCCGGCCAAAAACGCGATGCCGCCCAGCATGTTGAGGATGATCTGGGTGAAAGCGTTTTTTATGGCCTCGGGCGTGCGCGTGTAGCCAATCATGAGGAACGAGCACACGGTGGTGATTTCCCAGCCACAGAACAGCCACTCAAGGTTGTCGCTTGTCACGATGACGAACATGGCCGAGAGGAACAGGAACATGAGCGCCAGGAACTGCGGGCGACGGTCGGGCGCGGTCTGCCCGCGCAGCGCTGCCTCGTGCTCGTCGTGGGCCTGGAAGTCCTTCATGTAGCCCAGGGCGTACACGCAGATAAGGCTGCCGACGATGCCGACGGCAAGCACCATGATCACGCTCATGTAATCCAGGTAGAGAGGCGTAGCGGTGACGACCTCGACCGCAGGCAACGCCATGGCCGCAAAGACGAACGAGCCCACCAGCTGGACTATGCCGAGCACCGTGGTGAGCGTGCTCTTATATTTACGCGCGTTGTACAGGATGATGGCGCACAGGATGACATCGATGACGGAGCTGATGATCGAGAGCACATGCGAGGTGCCCGGTGCCACCTCAAAGCTCTGCGGACCCGTGCCAAAAAACATGACGGCGACTACAACTGTCACCGCCATAATAATGCCGGAGCCTACAAGCCCTACCGCATCGCGGGCGCGGTCACCGCGCGCGAGCAGCATGCCCAGCGCCGGTACCAGCGGAAACAGGGTAAGGAAATACAGTAGCGTCATACCATCACTCCCCCATGCAAAAACGCTGCAATTGTTTAACGTTATAGCTCAATTGAGGAGTAGCGGCGGCGGGTTTTCGGTCAACTGGGGAGTTTTAGGCATACGGGGTAAGGATACGTCCGCTTTGGAGCAGAGAGGCGACGCTCCCCCTATCGCGGCGGCGGGCGCACGGGCCACTGCGCGCGGTTTATTAACCACTTTGGAGGATGTTCCAGTAGGCTCACGACGGTCCAAAAAGTTGGCGCGGCAAGAAAAATGCGCCCCTGTGGGCGCACCGTCCCGTTCGCTATTCCGCCTTTTTAACGCGCGGCTTGCGGCCACGCGGCTTGTCGACCAGCGCGGACTCACCGCTCTCGCGGTACTGGCGGCACCAAGCCTTGACCGAAGACTCGCTGGGAATCTTGTGCTTGATCATGGCCTCGCGAACCGTTAAGCCGTTTTCCAAGCGGTCCTTGACCACGGCGAGCTTAACTTCGTACGAATAGGTGTGATGATGCGAACCGGCGTTGAGAACGGCGTCGGCACCGCCTACGGCATACGCGCGGGCCCACTGACGAGCCGTGGCCTGGGGAATGCCAAGCTCCGCGGCGAGGGCGCGATGACCGACCCCCTCTTGGAGGATCTCGACGGCGCGCTGCCTAACCTCGGGCGCATGCGTGCGAGTCCTAGTTGCTTCCGACATACCTGCCACTTCTTAGCCTTAACCGTTAATCTGCTTTCTTACGTGCAAGTTAGATAGTAGCATTTTACTGTCAGCTCCATGCAGTTAATTGAAAATCGCAACATGTGCATCTGGGCATTTAAAGCGCTCATGTGGGATTTCTTTAGCTTTTATTTACGCTGGTAGTTAGCTCGCAGCTAGGTGATAACGAATTACCAACTTAATTGGTGGCATTTTTGTTGCCATGTGTGGGGAGTGTAATTATTAACCCCTCATTGCTTCCAGCTAACACGTCAGCTTTCCACTTACTTCCCAACTTTCCACCTAACTTACCAGCTTTCCACCTTAGGTGTTAAGTTAAGTGGAAAGTTGGGAAGCTGGTGGGAAGCTGGGAAGACCAGACGACGGCAGGCGGGCCTACCGCGCGAGTCGATACCGCTGCCTCGGGCTGCGTGGAGGCTCCATGGCCTCAATCTTGCCCGCAGCAATCAAGCCCTTTATGTGGTTGGAAACGGCACTCCTGCTCAAACCCGAGGCATCCGTTAGCTCCTTGCTCGAAGCCGAAGAATGCGTTGCCAGGTAATCCAAGATTGCCTCGTCCACATTCCCCGCGGACGTCGCCTGCTCACGCTGCGTTATCTTTCGCTTATCGAACGTCAGCGAAAACGAAACCGTCGAGTTCTTCGGCTCGGGCGGCAACATGTTTGCGCGCTCCAGCTGTTCGCCTATCTCCTGATATCCGGTACCGCGGTTCTCGACCACGTACCCACCGCCCGGGTACGGCGTGGTCTCCAGGATATTGGATAGGAACTGGTTTCTAGACGACGAAACTCCCGAAGTCCCCAGCGAATCGACCGTGACATCGCCGTAAAGCCCGCCGGGATTGAGTATCTCAACGCGGTCAATATACAAGTTGACCTGCACTTGCGAGCCGCGCGCGGCGGAAGAGTAATCGCGATGCATGAGCGCATTTGCCACCGCCTCGCGCAGCGCAACGGGCGGGTAGTCGGGCACATCCTTGCGGAACGCGCCCTCAATCACCGCAGCGTTGCGGGTGTTTCTCGCAACGGCGGCAAGTACGTCGTCAATCATGAAGGGGATCGGTCCCAAAATGGTCTGAGAATCCAGGAAGCGCTTGTTGTCGCTCACGCGCTGCGTTTTTGTGGTCCCAGGATAGGCCGTAAAGGTCACATTGAGACGGGGGAAGAACTTTTGCGGAAACCGTCCCATCGCAACGACGGCGGCAAGTGTCGGCACGATTGCGTCGTCCACCCTTTTGGTCACATGAAGGTCAAGGAGAATCTCCTCATCGCTTCTGTTGCCCAAAATCCGGGGATGAAGCTCGCGCTGACGCTTAATGAACCCTTGCAGAAGATCGGCATCAAGGTCATCGAGCGTGGCACCTTCGACCGGCTCGTCGTCGTATGTGGGCTGTACATGTTCCTCCATAAAGCGATCGACCTCATAGGGAGTCATGCGTCGGTCGCCGTCACCCGTGCGGATAAAGGACGAGTCGTACATTCCACGCGCCGTGATGTAGCAGGGTTTATCGCGCGGATGCATCTCTTTAATGTGCGCGCAAAGCACCAGCTTTTCCTCAAAGGGAATCACTTGGATGTCAGGCCTCACAACGGGCGTCAGCCTTTCGCATGCAGAGGAGAGGGCGTCTTGCATCTTGCGAGCATCGAAACCTTCGACAGGAACAAACCCGTGCTTCTCGGAAATACCGAGGATTACAAAGCCGCCCTGCGCGTTAGAAAAAGCGGAGAGCGTCTCGACGATGCTTTTTGGAAGTGCGCCCTTGGCCTCTTTTACCTCGTACTGCTGGGTATCGTTTCCTATTGCCCGCAGATGATGAATGACCTGCGCCAACCACTCCTCATTCATGCCGAACCTCCCAACTTTCCAACTTTCCACCTAACTTACCAGCTTTCCACCCAGCTTTCCAGCTTTCCACCCAGCTTTCCACCTTAGGTGTTAAGTTAGGTGGAAAGTTGGGAAGTTGATGGGAAGTTGAAATGCCCCCTTCCAACGGCGGGTGGACAATTAGTTCAGATACGTATAAACTGCCGCGCCATAACCGCGTCTGAACCTCCCAAAAGGGCACCGTTGGAACCTTATTGACCGTGGATCGCGCCCGAATCAGCCCTCAATCCTTGAATTTGGGCAGCTTTTCGCTTCAAAACAAGCATTAGCTACGCATGTAGCTGCCTGAATTTATACGTATTTGAACTAACTGTCCAGTGGGGTCTTCGAGCGGGCCCGCACAGGAAAGAAAGGGGGCGGCAACCGGATGGTTGCCGCCCCCTTTGCAGGACCAGTTAGCCTCGGAGCTAGTGATCGATGCCGTTGAGGTTCACCCTCGTGAGCGCGTAGGTCACATAGTCGGGCGATTGGGGCGTTGCGCTCATCGCCCCACCCGTGACCAGGCTCGCCGTCATTACCAGGCGATAGTTCGCATAGAACTGGCCGCGCTGCTCAAACTGCGTGTTGACCTGAACGGTAAAGGGCAGGTTAAACGTGGTGTCGCCGTTCTGCGTTTTGAACTTGTCATTCTCCTTCGTCGAGTCAGTGAAGGTAATCACGTTGCCAGCGGCGTTGACCGCGGCAAGCTTACTCTCCGTCACCGCTACGTAGTTGGAAATGCCATCAGTTACATCCACATATGAGCCATCGATGCCGTCACGGCGCTTCAGCGTGAGCGTGTACACAACGGAATCAGCATTCGCAATTGCCTCGGTTGCGTTGTTGAGCCCGCCTAGCTCATACATGGCGCCCAAGCCAATCGTGCCGTTCGCAATCGGACGCAGGTCGTCCACGTTAATGCCAAGCTGCGACTTCTCCGGCGCCGAAAGCGTAATGGTCGTATCGCCCGTGTCCATGCGGTAGTACCCAACGTAGCCGCGCTTTGTCTGCGTCAGGCTCGAGGTGTCAAGACCAGTCACACGCGTCGAAAGCTTGGCGGTATAGGACATCTTGGTGTAGGCGTCCTCGCCAGACTGCTTGGACAGGGCGATAACCTTGTTGCAGCCGTCCGGCGTAAGGCGAATCTCTTCCACTACCGTGCGCACCTTAAAGGAACCGCCCGTTGCGAGCTTACGGATTTTGGCAAGATCATAATCGAGCCTAAGCTTCAGCGAATCGTCACCCGTGTCCGTCACGGTCTGCGTAAACGCAGGCGTCGAAGAATCACACGTCTCCCAATCTTTGCCATTCCACGTATAGTTCTGATCGCTGATGGCAACATAGAACTTCGCAATCGCCGAGGTGCCACTCGGGAAACTGCTCACCCCCGTTAGAGCGTTGTTGCCGTCATAGTGGCACAGCGATGTATCGAGCTGATAGAACAGCGAGTCCGATTCAGCATAGTATTGGCTCGTGTTAAACGTAATCGTGTCGGTAACGTCAAGAGCAAGAACATAGGCGGCACCGTCCGCCGACTTCGAAACCGAAGTGCGCGTCACCGACTTCCCGTCGCTAAGCTCCTGCCTATAATTGGACAAGATGCCGTATGTCGATGCCGTATTGTTCTGACTATCGGTTTGGCCATTGGTGCGCAAAACGGGATGCAGATTCCAAGATATGCGGTTATCCGAGTCAATAGACGTACCCGTAAAGCCGTTGATGTTGGCCTGCGTCCCGTCGACAGAGGGCTTGGGCACGTTGACAACCAGGTAGACGCTCTCCGACGCGCGCTGCTCCTTGCCGTAGTCGTCCTTTGGAACCGTCAACGTATAGCGCTTGTTACTGGGAACGTCAGCGCCCGCGACCTTAAACAGCATCCACGAGCCGTCGAACTTCGCCTTAGCAGTCGCATCTGCCTCGTTATCGCACACAGCCCATGTGCCGGCGTCATCCTTTGCGGCCGAAACGCCCAAGATCTCGCTCAGCCATCGCTCTTGATACGGCTGCTTTGCAGAATCCTCAAAGCCGGCGTCCCCACTCAGCGAAACGCTCGTTGCGCCGCCTTCGCCCACTGTGTAGTGATACTCTCTGCCGCCAGCCTTGCCATCAACGTTCGCATCGATGAGCGTGAGCTGAGTGCCCTGGGGCAGCGTGCCGGTAGAGCCCTCGAAGCAGATACTCTTGCCGAGCCCCTTCATCGAGCCGCCGGCAGCCATATAGCTGTCCCAGCCAAAGTCGGCTTCCGTTCCATTGGCAGAGTTGTATGTCCAGGTAAGCAGGCCCGTCATCGGCTCACCAAAGCTCGTAAGCACATGCGCGCCGTCCCCGAGCTGGGCGTAATTGCTCTCCTTAAAGTTGGTGCCGTAATCATATGTTGCGGTGAAATCGATCTCGAGCTTGCGCTTAACGATGATGGGCACCTGAACGTTATAGCTCTGGCCCGCCTCAGTAAAAGTAACGGTCAGAAGCGTAAAGCGACCCTTACCGTTGTCCCAATCGGAGCTTGGGCTAAACGACATATTCTTCTTGCCGTTGTTGACCACGCGAAGTGTTGGATTATTCGATGCCTCGTCGTCCCTAACGAATACACCGCCCTTGAGCTGGAATACCTCTGCCTTAGCAGTTACGTGCGGGTTGGTACCATTCTCGTTATTCAATCTGCAGGCGTCGGAGAAGCCGCCGTTGGTAATGATGTTTAGATAGCTCGTGACCGTCGTATTATCGGAACCCGAGATCACCAAAACAGGGAAATCCGTTGCGACTTGATTGCCACCCGCATCATTGTTCGCATTGAACATGCTCGCAACGGATGAGGCGTCATAGCTCGACTTTTTTTGATAGGCACCATCCTCCTCATTGATGCCGCCGATGTTGGTGTAGATATAACGACTGTCAACGTCGGCCTTTGCCCGATCCTCGATGTTCTCAGCAAGTTTGACGTTCATGCCATCGCCGAATAGATAGCGATCAGTTGTGTCGGTATCGGAAGTGCGCACAGCAAGGTCGCTCATCGGGCTCGTAGTCACATAGGGCGAGACAGCGGTTGTTGTCCCGCTATCACAACCGTAGAGCGTCTTTCGCGTCTTTCCGTCCGGAGATTTGGGCAGCGTGTTACCGTAAACGCCAAACGCGATGTAGGACTTCTTGTTTACATCGGCGACAGCACTGCTGTTGAAATACTTAATCGGCTTTGGAGTTGAGGAGCTGTCGGACCCATCCTTAAGCACGATATCGACACCCGCGGCATAAAGGCCTTTGTAATTCGATGCTGCCTGCGCAGTATCGCCCAACAAGAAACCCTGGCCGCCCGGCTGTCTAAAATCATTTTTGCTAATGAGCACATTGGCGATCTTTATCGTGCCAGAAGCGGCGCCAACAATACCGCCCGAATGGTTTCTGTATAAGCCGTCCTCGTGTTGCCATACCGAATTAAGCGCGCCGAACGAGCAGTTCTTCACAGTCGCATTCGAAACCACGACATTGGTGCCACCCTGATCCTGGCAGTTTCCAAGAATGCCACCGCAGCGGGCACCATCAAACTGCACGTCATCGACAGTAACATTGGTGGCGCTCAGCGTATTCCCGTCAGTCGTGGCCCCCACAAGACCGCCCGCATGCTCGGTTACGCCCATGCGAAGCTTTTCGACCGTGCAGGAGCTAAGCGTCACTTTATTTTTTGTCGATCCAATAATGCCTCCCATGCTTATGGCGTGGGTGTTGCTGGCGTCTGATGCCGCCCCCAAAGAGCCAAAGTATGTTGGCCTATCTTCCGAAGCCTTTTTAGTCGATGTCACCTTAACGCGATTAACGTTAGAATCATAGGTCACCGTGCGTCCGGCAATTCCGCCTACGCCAAGCGCCGCCGGTTTCCCACTAACGCTGTGATTAACAACAAGAGACACGTCGCTGATCGTTGCCACCTGGCTTGCGCCATCGCCCTGCCCGGTATTTACGCTTAGAGCACCCCCCGTAAGGCCGAAGATGCCACCCGCAGCACAATTCCAATCCAGCGTATCTCCCGCCTTTTCGATAATGGAGATGGTCGAACTATTGGCAACAGTCTTGTCATTCGATACCCAAACGCCGCAGTCGCCCGAATTGATATACCCGACGAAGCCGCCAACATTTGAACGTGCGCTGACGGTGATCCCACTATATGAACAGTCATACAGCTTCACCGGAGAGGACGTTCCTCCATAATTCACAATCGAGCCGTTGGAACCATCGGTGCTGCGCGTCATGAGGCCAGCGCTTCCGATAAGACCACCCGCCATGCAACCTCCGGCTACGGTACTGTTAGAAACGGCTACGCTCTTGAACACGCCATAAGCGGCACCATCCGAGGTTCCCTGGTTTGCAGTCGAGCCTGCAAGGCAGCCGACTCCCACCCAGCCGCTGTTTTTATTGCTCGTCGACGCGGACTGCTCCACCCCACTCGAAGATACATAGGCAAGCGAAATGTTGCAGTTCTTAAAGTTGAGACTGCTTACGTTTGCATTGTCATTCGCCTCGATGCCCCCTTTGTTGTATGCGCTCGAGTAGAACTTGATGGTGCTGAACAGGCCGCCCACGCCCGCAATGTTGTAGTCATCATCGACATACTCGCGCGTGTTGTTTGAAACTTTAATCGTCGCGCCGTTGCCGTTGATAGTGGCGATACCCGGGGTAATGAAATCTTTGTCGTTGACCTTCTTATCAGTCGCGCATGCATTTGAGTAATAGCGGCCCGAAAGACCCAAGAACCCCGAGCCGTAACCTGTCAAATCGTAGATCATGCCCTGCTCAAACTTCAGATCCATGCCGCAAACGCCCATTGCGCACACGTAGCCAGTGCGCCAATCAGTCGCGTATTTCTTCACCAAGTAGGGCGAGTTAACATCTTGTCCATCTTGGCTGTCCAGTGCGCCTTGGTATTCCTGGTTACCCGGTGCCTTCAGATCATCGTTAGTTGAAGTCTGGAAATCACTCTCTGCGGCAGCGTCGGCGGGTTTTCCAACCGCAGCATATTCCGCGTTGCGAACCTTGCCATACCGCCCATTTCCGAACTTGTATCCCGTCGAGGAGATGGCACCTTTGACACCACTGCCCTCATACGCATGTGATCCGCGATAGGTGCCGTTGCCGTTTACCTCATCTGTGTGAGCAGCACCGGCGCCCGCACCACTATTGATGATGGCAGACAGCACGAGCAGGCCCTGTGAATCTTTGACTGTGGTTTGCGGAGCGTTGTTGTTTTGCTGGCCAGCACTCCAGCTGTATTTCATATACGTATCGGTTGTGGTTACGCAGCCGGTATCGCTTACATCAAGCTTATTGATCTTGTAATTGTCATCGCCATTGTTGACGACACAGCCCTCGCCCTCGCTAAAGGCATAGCCATCAATCACGCGACCAACGTAGGGGTTGTCGTAGAGGGAAGTGCCTTTGTCATGCCAGGCGTTAAGCGCACCGCTCACCTTCGACGAATTGCGGAAGATAACGCCGCCGCCCGCGATGGCGCCCACATAGCCGCCGATCGGGACGAGATGTGCCTTGCTGCCACTTGCGGTAACGCTAAAGCCATCGCTCGCATTCACCGTTACGCCATCGATAATGTTGTCGCCGCCCATGATGCAGCCGATAACGCCGCCAAAGAATGCGCCCGGCACGCCATCAGAATTCTTGGATGCATAGGCAATCGAAGCCGCGGCGCCGGAATACGTGATATTAAGATTTCGCACCACGCTGCCGTAGCTGTAAGGAATTAAGCCGCGCAATGAGCCGGTATTGTTTTTGATTACGATCGTAGCAGTCGCGTTACCCAAGTCGCCAACGATAACACCGCGGAACGGATATGCCGAGGTGCCGAATCCGGCAAACGCCGAGCCATCGAGCTCGATCGTGTTATTCGCATCCGACTTAGGCTCAATGCTGTAATACGCACTTTGCAGATACCGACGCATCGTATCGTCGGAAAGCGCATCATTGGGATTGGTCGTGTCGTCAGTCTTCTTCTCCCACTTCTTCGTAGCGTCATTCGTCTGCTTATAGACATAGGTAACTTCGTTTTCAGTGCTACCGCCGTTTCGACGTTGACAAAGCGTCGATTGGTCCTTTGCGATGGTCACCTCCCAGCCATCGAGGGCGGTGCCGTTGTTAATGTAGTTCGCGGCAGCATTGAGTTCCGATGCCGATGTAATCACGTATGGGTCGCCATAGGTACCGCAGCCTGTCACAAAGTTAGGAATGCGCTGGTTGACTTTGATTTCGTGGTACTGAACACCGTTCTCCGTGACCTTACCCTTAGCCACATAGGGAAGATAGTCGCTAAACCAAGGCCTCTCGGCATCCGCCGGGTTGTCCTGAACCTTCACGAACCCCTCGTTGGTGCCATACGTCTCTTCGTCGTAATACCAAAGCTGCTTGCCGGGGTATTCGCCATCCGTCGAGTCGATCTCTTTACCGAGCGTGACCTTGTCTTTGACCTTATCATCTTTAACGAAGGTATACACGGCAGAGCCCGTCTTGCCTTCGCCGTAGCCAAAGCTCTCGAGCAAGCTCGCATGAGTGAAAATGGACCTGTTTGCCGCATTCTGGCCCGTGGCGCTCGGCACGTTAATCTGGTTGAACGTCGCCGTCACCTGGTCGGCATTTTTTCCCACGCCAAGTCTACCGAAGAGCGAGGTTGCCGCCGTGGCTCCATTCGCGTACCCACGGGTTGAAATATTCTTAGCACTCAGATTCACGCATGTCTGCATCTCGTTGATGAGTAGAGGTGCGTAAATGGTATTGCCGTTCACGCCGTCAACCGTCAAACCATCGAGCGTCAGACCATCTATCTCAAGCTGTGCAACATTAGTCTTATTGATGGGCCCATAGATATAGCGGCACACAAGCGCGCCAGACGAACTACCCGCATCGTTCACAACCGATCCCACGGTACCTGCAAGCGTAACGTTTTTAACCTTGAGGTCGCCCGTATGAGTTCGGATGAGGGCGCAGTGCATGTTTTCGTGCTGCGTGGCCTCGCTGTTCTTTTTGTTGCCTTCTTGCTCGGCTTTAATATCGGCATAATGGAACGTAATGGTTGCATTATTCACTGTTACCGTGGAACCACTTACGGGATTGGTGGGATAGAAGCTGTATCCATCTAAATTGATTGCCACGCCCGCGCTATCGCTCGTGCCAATATTGTTTCCTTTGAAAATAGCCTGGTTCCCCGGAATGATATAGGCCCGAATTGCAGAGGGGGCATACAGATACGCGCACCAAAGCAACAAGTACTCTGGGGAGTCCATCCAACTGCTTGCGCTACTATTTTTGGAGTTATTGCCCGCCTTCGCATACGCTTTGTCGAGATTGTAGTAATACCTTGTCCAGGCGTTGGTGTTGTGGTCCTTGCCGAAATCAGACCGATTGTGATAGCTGTTGTCGCTTTCCGGCTTTCCGCTCATGTCGAGCTTGCCATTATTAACGCCATCTTTGGTATGTAGCGAAACGACGACATTCCATTCGCCGTCAATAAGCTTACTGCCAGCTTTTGTGCCATAGGACGGTCTCCTACTATTACCGACCCATTCATCAAACGAAGTAGCACTGTTGTTGCTTTTTATCGCCGTGTTATTGATTTTCACGCCATTGCCTGCAGCGGCGCCACTGACCTTGTATGCGGTATCCCAACTTGCCCTGTTCTCTAGATACAAGCCGCTATAAGTTTCTGCTCCATATGTCGAGGAATTCTCCGTCCTACCACCTCGACCAACGAGCAAACCAAGCACCGTTGCTTTATCGGCATTAATGGTTGCGTCCGAAAGATCAATGGCGTAGTCGTTGATAATCCAGTAGCCACTGGCAGCGTATACGAGGCCGCCGACCTCGGTCGAACTATTTGCAGTTACGGTAGTGTTGTTGGAAGTTTTGAGGGCATAGGCGCCGTCACTAGTGTTCACGGTAGCGTCGCCAATAGTTACGATGGCGTTGCCCCAGCTGTAGCCTAGAAGTCCGCCCGCACCATTGAGCTTGTCACCGTTCTTGCCCACGGTCATCTTGAATCTGTTAAAACCAAGGCCGGTGATGACCACATTCTTCTTGGCACCAGAAGTCGCATCGCCCTGGACAATACAACCGATAAGGCCGCCGGCTTGGGCGATCTTGCCATCGGCGCAGTCTCCAGTATTGATTGAACCGCCAACTTCGAGGCTGGCCACGTTGAATGTCGAAGCTACATCGCCCACATAACCGATAGCGCCGCCGATGCGGGTATTGCCATTGAGCGTATTGCCTGTAACAATCTTCGTCTTGGCTTTCGTGCCGTTATTGAAATCAACGGTTGCAGCTGCCGAAACGCTGCCTGCAATGCCGCCGATGTTCGCGTTGTTACCGAACGTATCGTCGCACGTAATGTTTGTTTCGCACGTTACGCCCGACAACGTCAACTTTTTGTCGGCGGTGCCTGTAATGGTCGCTGCAAGCGAACCAGCATCAACGCTTATGCCGTTATCAAATTTCATGAAGCCATCGATGGTGAGGTCGATCACCTTCGCGTCGCCGCCAATGGAGTTGAACAAGCCCAAGCGACCGTGGCGATAGATCCTGCCGTTGCCTTCGCTTGTGTCGCCGGCGGCGAGTTGCTTCCCGTCGCGCGTGCCATATGGCTCACCGATGGCAAGGGTCACTTTATGATTTTTGCCGTTGAACGTTCCCGAAAACGATATGCCGTTGTTCAAACTGTCAAGGCCAAGGCCTCCAATGCCCGTGCCCGACAAATCGACATCGCAGTTCAGGTTGATTACTGTTTGGCTTCCAAGAAGATCTGCCATGTTTGAGGACGGACCAAACACGCCGTTATACAAGCCGCCGGTCTGAATCGACAATGCCAGGGCAACAAAATCCTGCTCATCATCGATGTCAAGCGTGTGGTCCTGGTTCCACTTGTCGCTGTCGGCACCATTTGTATAGCCAACCTGCCAGCTCCAGTCGGTCGACGAGGGCCCCTCAGGCTTATGGGTGGTTTCGTTAAGTTGAATCAGATTACTTTTTAGCTTCGAGCCATCGAGCCTTACGACTTCCCCATAGCCCTTCGACGCATCTTGGGCTCCGCCAAGATCGTCAATCTTAGTTGCTCCACACCGCTTGTATATCCAGTAGTCTTTATTGTTGGAATCCGTCGGCTCTTTGTCGCTGCCCGTGCCGCGCGCGAACACAAGCGACGGAGAATCGGAACGCACCATGGCTATTTGCGCGGTAGCATCCCCCGCGTCAAAATGCATGTTGGAAAAATCGGTTACGCCCCCAAGGCGTATCGTAGCCGCCCAACACTCTGCGGCAATGCCAGCGCCCTTGGCCATGCTACCCGCATTGCTCACGGTAATCCCGTTGACATCTACGACGCTGTTTTTGTCGATGCAGCCGACCGCTCCGCCAAAGCCATTGCTCGCTGAAGCGACTTGGGTGCATTTGACCGTAGCATTTTTAATTTCAAGCGCAGCGGGCGCAACGGACGTACCGAGCCATCCAACAATGCCGCCAGCAAAATACGGGCTCTTGGCAAGCGAAAACTCAGTCGTCACGTCTTCAACTTTCAGAAGGCTTAGGGGGCTCGTCTCTTCGGTCGAATCCGCGGCGCCACTCACAAAGCCAATAAGACCACCGAAGGCAGCGCTGCTGGCATCGTCCCCGAACGCGCTCTTGAATGAGCCGCCCTTGAATGACACGGAAACGCTTGGATTGTCCAGTGCCAGCACGCCGAAAACAGGGCCGACACCGTCAACCGCGTCCTTAACATGCGTTGCGCCCGCAAGCGTAACGCCGTTGCCCGTATCGATTTGGTTATTGCCAGTGAACTCAACCGGCTGCGCAAGGCTGACCTTGCCTATGAAGCCGCCGGAGATTTTACTGTTTGAATCGCCAACATGCTCGGGGCACGTCACCTTTGCCCCATCGGACTGCGAAAGGCTCAGGTTAATCGCTTGCCCGATGAAACCGCCGCTGGCGGTGGTGCCTTTGACGATGAGCGTGTGTAGATCGAGAGCCTTCGTGACGTTGACCGTGGCACCTGCGCTCGAACCGACGAGGCCTACGACACCACCGGCACACCCGTTCGTAGACTGAACGGTAGCGGTGGGGATGTTAGTCAGGGTGTCAACACTCAGGGTCGCACTATCCTCGACTTCGCCTACGAGCAGACCAGCATTGCCAGAACTCGTCTTGACGGCACCATTCCCGACCAGGTCTTTCGGAAACTCAACGGACTTAACGGTGAAGGTTCCGTCCTTGACCGTATTCGCCAGAAGTCCGATGTTGCCCTTTGGATCTACATTGACATTGAGGCTCTTGCGGTCACCGGGGAGGCTATAGATAACGCTCGCAGTGAGTTCGCCCGTCGTCTCACCAAGCAGGGGTGCCGTCAACGCGGGGGTTGCACTAGTGATTGTCTCGTTGGTACCCGATGGATTCGCGATGTTGACTGTCGCGTTGAGTTCCCTGCCCTCACCGATGATTTTCGAAGCGATCATCGGCTCGCTATAGGTAGTCGCGCCCACCCACTTTATCTTGACCGTATTGTTTTGATTGGTCAGCTTGAGGTTATTAAAGACCGTTCGATCGGCCGTAAGCTCGACGGAGTTATCAGCGCCATTCGGCGACCTATAGATTTTGCCTTCAAACGGATGCTCATCGCTGCCAAAGCCCTGGAAAGACAGGCGATCGTTGTCGGCCTTCGAGGTAAGCTTCGCATCGCCCGTAATGATGCTCTTAATCTGCGCATCGTAGTAAAGCGAAGCGTCGGCGTTGGACAGGACGGTGAACGCCTCCGACGACTTGATATCAAGGCTTTGGATTCCGTTCCCGTCGCCTTTGGACACGACATTTTCCGCACCGTTTGCTTCGAGCAGCTCGACAAGCTTCTTCAAGTCATTGATCGTCGCATCCGCCTGGGCCTCAGCGTCCTCCGAAGCCGCGGCATCGGCATCCTGCTCGGCATCGTCAGCGGCGGTATCGTCGGCCGCATCGTCGCCCTCGGTCTGGTCGCCCGCGGAATCGGAGCCTGTGGCGTCACCCGAGGTATCGCCCGTTGCAGCGTCGTCCTTCGCAGCGTCATCCTCAGCACTGCCACCCGCGGCGCCGGTATCACTCGACCCAGACCCGGTCGTGTCATCGCTCTTGGTCTCGCCGCTCTCGGCGGCATCCGATGCCTCCGCAGACGCGGCGGCAATCTCGCTCGAAATGTTCTGCCAGCCGGCAGCCACAGCGGCCACCGTGGGCGAGCATGCCTGAAGCACCATGACCACCGTCATGAACTCTGCGAGTATGCGCTTTGCCGTTCTCATCGATTCCGTACCTCTTATCCTAAAAAACTCCGCTGCCAGAGTTATTGAGTCTCCGTCGCGTCCGTTTGGGTGGTTCCGTTCACGCGAATGTCCAGGTCACCCCAGCGCTCAGGCGTTTTGCCGTCCGCTCGGTAGAAGTTGACGATCATCGAACCCGGCTCCATGGTGAACGTAACCCTGCGATTTGTTTTATCCACCGTCGTACCATGGTTGGTCTTGAAGAACGGGTCGATCTCCACGTTCTCCCCCCACGTGAGCGTGACGTTTGCCGGCGCGCCCGTAACCGTCACGCGGTAGTTGTACGCAGCGTATTTAGCAAACTCGCCAGCCTCATCAACCAACGCGCCCTCAACCGCAGCGGTCTTGACCTCGGCCTTCTTTGACGGCACGACTTTCGCCGCCAGACAGGCGAGCTCGGTGCCGGGGCTCTCGCCCGAAACGACCGTTGCCCTAATCACAAAGTAGGCATGTCCCAACTTGTCCTCAGGGAAAGTCACGGTGTAATCGTTCTTGGCAGGCTGATTCTCCGGAAGCGTGACGTTGCCGTTGGGTTGGGGCGAACAGCTCCACGTAGCGCCATCGAGCCCATGCCCCTCGACCGTCAAGGTGTACGTCACGTTTTTGTCGTTGCAGAAGTTGCTGTTGCTCAGCAAGTAGTTGTAGATACTAAAGGTGAAGTTGCACTGTCCGCTGCTGGGATATACCGTAACGGAGCGCTGGGCGCGGTCGAGATCGTCATTGCTGGGCGTACTCATATAGCCCGTGAGCAGATCACTCGCAAACAGGCTCTGCGCGGTGCCCGTCGCGGCGACGGACTTAAGAAATCCGTTGGCAGTGTAGGCAGAATAGGTAAAGTAGCCACCCGTCACGAGCGCCACGGCGCAAACAAGTGCGATTGCCGCCACAAACAGCTTGTTCTTGACTAGGCTTTTGCCCTTTGCCAGCTGCTCGTGCTCGGCAACCTGTTGCTTCTCTTGCTTCTCCATGCGCGCCCCCTCTCCTACTTACCGCTCGTGTTGCGCGCGATCAGGTAGATCACGTCGGTCTCTTTGGCGCTCTCGTCCCACGAAAGCTTGATGATAAAGTTGAGCGTGTCGTTGCCGTTCGTATCGCTGAGCGTCTTGGCGTTAAGCTCACCTTTGTCGAACTCCTTGTACCGGTAGAGCGGACGCGCGTTGCGCTGGACGCTTTGATAGCCCTTGAATGTAGGGTCGCTTGCGCCCTCGACCGGCACGGTTGCCAGGCCATCGTCCGCATTGTTGATGAACGTGAAGTCTTCCAGCAGGTCCGTTCCGGACGCTTTCCACCTATAGGACTTGCCGCCTGCAGTGCCGCTCACGTCGGGCGTCTGAAGCGCAGGCGTGTTCTCGGCTTTATACAGCTCAATAGTGAGACCCTTAATATTGGTCGTATTCGCAAGCTGCAGCTCAAAACCATCGCCGCCTGTCTGCACGCAAAACGGGCGCTTGAGCGTCACCGTGTTGCCAGTCTTGGTATCGCCGTATTCGGGGTTGTAGCTCAGGTCAATCTGCTCGGTGGCCGTAGCGTTGGGGCCCAGCACCTTGAGCTCGGCCGGCTCTTTGATCTTGCCGACGGTGGAACCGCGATTGGCATCGACAAACCATCCGAGCGTAAATCCCAGCACCACGAGGACCACGGCTGCCAGGCCCACGATGGCTAGGGATTCGCGACGATGGCTGCTCACCCATATCTTGATGCGCTCAATGCGACCGATCGAACGAGCCTCGCCGTACGAACCGAGCCCGTTGCCACCGGGGTTCATCGCGCCTTCGTTGTTTTTGATATCACCCTGTTCGCTGGGGTTAAGCTGCTCGTCCATTTATTTATCCGCCTCCTTGGCGGTAAAACGCACGCGAATGTACTTGACGTTTTTGCCGATAACCTCGTCGGCGTTGTTGTAATAGCTGGCGCAGGTTTCCACATCTGCGGAGGACATGCCGGCCTCGACAGTCGGAACCTTGCCAGGCGCCTGCCCTGGGACACTCGCGCTATCGGCGCGGAAATAGCGCGCATGGTTATTGTTGATGTCGCCGATGAGGGCTGTGTATCCCGCGGCTCCTATGCTTGCGAAAAGGTTGCCACCGTAGCCGGCGTTGCCCGTGCGAACGTAGCTCTTAAACTGCTCCGGCCAAGTCCAGTAGAGGGTTTTGGCGACGGTTTCGGTCGTGTTATTTGAGCCTGCGGCGCAAAAACTCGCCGCCGGGATGGTAAAGCTCTGCGTGATGACGGTTGCGCTGGCTCCGTCCTGGGTCACCGTGGTGGTCGTGGGAACCAGCGGTTTCGAGTAGAAGCCAGAGGAGGCATCCTTGTCCTGGAAAACCAGGATATGACCGCGAACCAAGTCTTTCAGCGAGTTGATGATTGTCTCGTTTTGGGATGTGTCTGCGGCGGAGCCCGTGCCGGCGGCGCTCGTCTGGACAGAGATCTCCCAGGTCATCTCCACCGTGATATCGTGCAGGTCATTGCAGAGCGGCTTGACGTTGAGCTGGAGCTGACCGGCCGACCCCGGAGAGAGGCTGCCGTCGGCGCTCATATTATTGAGGTTGAAGAGATTGTTCACGGCAAGGCTGGTGCTGTCCGACGTGTAGTCATCCTTGGAGTCGTACGCGCCCGCCGCACCGTTTTGCGTTCCCGAGAGCACAAAGCGCGGACCGTTCGCCCCGACCGTGCTTCCCGTGGCACTCACCCGATTGTTGGCGGCAAACCAGGCCAGGCATGCAAAGATGGCAACGATGGCGGCCAGCACAAACAGACCGCTCACCAGGAAATCCTTCCAAAAATCCTTGAGGGTCCGCACGTGCTCGTCGGCAGTTTGGCGGTACTCGGCCGCCGTCTTGTGCTGCTGGGGCTCGCTATGTCGATCCATGCCACTCATCGCTTGCGTTTGCCCTGCTTGCGGGCGTGCCATCCTTTCCGCTGGTCGCGCTTAATCCGTTGTTCGCAGGGGGAGTATTCAGACAGAATACAACACCGTACGATAAGGTAAAAGAATAGCATTGACCTGCGGTTTGTTCCACGTTGCAAACCTTAATGATGTCTTAAAAGTCAAGCCCTTGGTGCAATGGGGTCAGGTTACTTCGCACCCCGTTGGTGCAAACAAACCTGACCCCCATGCACCAGTAGCAAATTCGGATTTTCTAGTGTTCACGATTCGGATTTTCGTGTGCCAAGGATTCGGATTTTCGGGTGCTTGAGATTCGGATTTTCTGAACCCGCTGATCAGGGCGCTCTAAATGGCAAAAAAGCGGGGAGCACCGAAAACGGCACTCCCCGCCCGCTCAAACGTGCGCGATAGCCTTCTCGCTTAGAGCTCGTTGGCCGCGTGATATGCCGTGCGAATGGCGCTCGCAATATCGGCGGTGCGCTCGCCCGAGCAGTCGCCCACGCAAGTCGCGGGCACCGTCACGCCGTCCAGGTCAAACGCGTTGGCCTTGGAGCCCACGGCCATCACCACGTAATCGCAGGCAATCTTCACCGGCTCCTCGGCGCCGTCCTCGGTAGTGCGCACGGCCTCCACGCCCTCGTCGGTAATGACGGTCAGGCGGGTCTTCACGTGCTGCTCCACGTTGTGCTCGGCAAAGTCGCTCATGATCAGCGGCAGAATGGTCTCGGACTCGCCTGCGGCAATCTTGTCGAGCATTTCCACGATCGCCACCTCGCAGCCGTGCTGCAGCAGGTACTCGGCAGTCTCGGTGCCCACCAAGCCACCGCCAATGACGGCGACGCGGCCCGTAAGCTCCACCTTGCCGGCCAGCACGTCCCAGCTCGAGACGACCTTCTCCGAGTCGGCGCCCGGGACGGGGATGACCATGTCGTGCGCGCCCACGGCCACAATCGCGGCGTCGGCGGCGTTGAGGTCCTCTGCCGTGGCGGCGTGGTTGAGTTCAACCTTAACGCCCAGGCCAGGCAGAATCTTCTCGTAGTACTCGACCGAGCGCATAATCTCGTCCTTGCGCGGAGGCGCTGCCGCAAGCACAATCTGGCCGCCCAGGTGATCGCTCGCCTCGTAGACGGTCACGTCGTAGCCGCGCTTGGTCGCCACGCGCGCGGCCTCCAGGCCGGCGATACCGCCGCCCACCACGGCAATCTTCTTGTCGCCCTCGCCCGGCTTAATGGCGATGGTCGCCTCGTCACCGTTCTCGGCATTGAGCACGCACGAGATGTACTTGCGGTTTTGAATCGCGTCGACGCAGCCCTTGTTGCAGTTGAGGCACTCGCGGATGGGCTCGCCGGTCGCGGCCTTCAGCGCAATGTCGGGGTCGCACATGAGCGAGCGGCCATAGGCGACGATGTCTGCCGAGCCGTCTTCCAGGATCTTCTCGCCGGCCTCGACCGAAACCACGCGGCCGACGGTTGCCACCGGCACGGAGACCAGGGCCTTGACGCGCTCGGCCACGGGCAGCGTCCAGTTGTAGGGCATGGCGCCCATGGGCGGAATGGTGTCGCCCATGTTGCCGGTGTGGTTGGCCTGCGCGACCTGGATCATGTCGATGCCCGCGCCCTCGAGCAGCTTGGCAAACTCACAGGCCTCGTCGGGCTGCAGGCCGCCCTTGCCGCGCGGCGTGCCGTCGGGATTCTCCATGATCACGGGGAGCTTGTACTCCACCATCAGCTGCGGCGCGGCCTCCTTAATGGCGGCGACGACCTCCAGCGCGTAGCGAACGCGGTTCTCGAACGAGCCGCCGTACTCGTCGGTGCGCTTGTTGAGGATGGCCGAGCACAGCGAACCCACCAGGCGGTCGCCGTGGACCTCGATGGCGTCGATACCGGCCTGCTGCGCGCGAGCGGCCGAGGCAGCGATGGCCTCCTTGATCTGGGTGAGCTGCTCCACGCTAGCCTCGTTCACAAAGTGCTGCATATCGTGGTGCAACTTGGCGTAGGCCTGCTTGCGGATCTCGTTGGACTCGGCCATCTTGGCGGCGAAGGTTTCCTCGTCGCCGGCGGCCTTGGCCTCCTGCGCGGCCTTGGCGGCGGCCATGGAACCCATGACCATGCGGCCGACGCCGGGCACGTCGTACTCGGGGTGGAACAGCTGCAGCGCGACCTTGGCGCCGTGCTTGTGGACGGTGTCGGCCAGCGCCTTAAACGTGGGGATCTGGGCGTCGGTCGCCAGCTTGGGCGTGGGGCTCGCGGTCATGACGGGAGCGACGTCGCCGATGACGATGTAGCTCACGCCGCCACGGGCCAGGCGCTCGTAAAAAGCCAGGCTGCGCTCGCCGATGGAGCCGTCGCGCTCCTCGTAGCCGGTGGTCAGCGGCGGGAACATAATGCGATTCTTGAGCTCAAGGGGGCCAACCGTAATGGGCTGGAGCAGCTTAGTGGCAGGTGTGGTCATGGACATTCCTCTCTTGTAGGCGCGGCGGCGATGATACCGCGTAGTTGTCTAGAGGATATTGCATGGGGGTACGGGCCCGCAGCTGAAATCGGCGGATAGCAGCCAGCGGCAGGTGGATGGGGGGCGGGGCCGGCCACCGGTTTGTCTCGATCTGTAACATCTACAGACCAAAACCAGTCCTACCTGTTACAGATTGAGACAAACCAAACCCGTCTGCCGAAATATCCCGATCTGTAACAGCTAGCCGCCCAAATCGGGTCCACCTGTTACAGATCGAGATGCCTGTTTGAAAGATTGAGAACGGGGCCGAGAGGCACGAAACGGGTTCATGACACCATTTCCGCGTTGACAGCCGCATCTCGACAACCAAAATGTGGCCCGTCCCCGCTATTCCGGACATTTCGTCCTAGTCCCGGACATTTTTAACCTCTTTCCGGACATTGTCGGTAAATGTCCGGAAAGGGAGCCGTCATGTCCTTCCCCTACTTCACCCTGACAAACTTTCTTGCACGCGTCTCTCCGGTCCCCAGGAGTTCCCCAGCGTCGACCATGTCGGAGATATGCCTTCGTACCGTCCTCTCGGTAACGTTCGCGATATTCGCCACCGCCGCTACCGTTACGTACCCGTAAGACTCCAGCATGCGTTCAATAACCCAATCGACATCGAGCTTCTGAATCGTCTCCTGGCTCGACGCTACGGGGACGCGCGCATCAAACACATCGCCCTCAACGAGCTCAGGTTGACCGCCGCCATACGCCCACGAGTACTTGAACATATTTCTCGTACCACTTCCCAACGATTCTGCCCTACCGATATTGCTAAAGAACTCAGCAATGATGGGATTTTTAGGCAGCGGGTTGAAATGGCTTGGCGACAACTCACCGATAAATCGCGGTCGACTCGCGTTCTCAGTATGGATGCCCTCGGCATCGATAATCATTTTTGCTGGGTAAGGATTAGCGTACTCGCGATGAATAAGCGTATTAGCGATGAGCTCACGCGAAATGACGTCCCTCAGGCTAATCGATTGCGTCCCCTCAAGAAAGAACTTGTCAGGCAGATGCTTCTGAGCGAACTCCAGGAGAATATCGTATGCCTCGATAAGATTAGTCTTCACGACAATACGATCGTCATAGCGGTCCACATCATCACGCTGGACATATGCGTCAGTTTTGTAAGACGGAGCGATACTTGAAATCACATTGTCTTTGCCAAGCAAAAGGGCGGCTGCAAATGTGTAACCCTCAATACCCGTCTCGTAGTCTTTGAGATATAGATTTGCGCTTCGGAGTAGATCTTCATCGTTCATCTCTGCCCACGGATGATTGGCACGTCTCGCCGTCGCCATCTTCCTAACCCGTTCGAGCAAATCGAGACGTAAGTCGCCCAACTCAAGATAGGGATAGACCCTCCGCTCGGTATAGTAATCCTGCTTACGGATATACATTGCCGCAAGCTGGGTATCAGTTGTCACCTTCCGATCCGTATCAGCGATTCTGTCATACGCCACACCTTTCAATTTGTGAACGATGGCGCCGACGACCACCCAGATGCGTAAAACCAGTCGATCCCCGTATTCAACTCTCTCGAGCTCGATAGAGGGCGGAGCATTGAAGAAATGGGGGTCATTCAGGCGATTCGCTATATTGCGCTCTATTTCGACAACATGAGCAGGATCGACTCCGATAACCTCAGGCTTTCCCGTGCCGGATTTTTCAGCATCGACAATCCCAAGTAGGATATTGCCTCCTTGTCGATTTGCAAAAGAGCAGATTGTTTCGAACGTATCGATTTCCGGAAGGTTGCCGCAACGCTTAAACTCAATGGAAATGCCCTCTCCTTGGGCGAGGATTCCCCTAATGTCGTCTGAGGTCATACATTTGCCTTTCAGTCTCACTCTTTTAGGACATTTTAAGCGGTATTCGGACATTTTTAGCCCATTTCCGGACATTGTCCGCGACTGTCCGGAAATGACCGCCGTGTCCGAAATGAGACTTGACCGATGAAAGTTCCCCAGTAAAAGCTCCCCAGTTCTTACCTTGCCGGTGTACTTGGGGGTACGGACAGAATGTTGAACCGCAACCGAGCAAACCGAGTGTGGGATAACTCGGTAATTCCGGACATTTTTAGCCTATTTCCGGACATTGTCCGTGAATGTCCGGAAATAGGCCACCGTGTCCGGATCAAACTTGACCAAGGGCGGCCCCATGGTTCCCCAGTAAAGTTCCCTAGTTCCGCAGTAAAGTTCCCTAGTAAAGTTCCCTAGTTTGCACCTTGTTGGCTTGTGTCAGATTGGGCATGCAGGGCCCGCTCTGGCCAAATGTCTCGATCTGTAACATCTACCGGCCAAAACCGGCCCCAGATGTAACAGCTCAAGACAAACCAAACCCGGACTGCCGGAGAATCTCGATCTGTAACAGTAACTCGGCAAAATCCGTCCCTCGTGTTACAGATTTAGATAGACGGAGGCCGTCCTGCCAGTTTGTCTCGATCTGTAACAGTTAGCGACCCAAATCGGGTCTACCTGTTACAGATTGAGATTTTCGACCGAAAAGTTGAGGACCGGGTCGACCCCACAGTCCCGGAATGACAAAAAAGCTCGCCGGCTAAGCCGACGAGCTGCAAGTTCTTGGTCGCGGGGGCAGGATTTGAACCTACGACCTCCGGGTTATGAGCCCGGCGAGCTACCAGACTGCTCCACCCCGCAATGTCTGGGCGCCTCATGTGCGCAAGAAAGAATATTACGCGGGAGTTCGGTAAACGGCAAGGAAACTCTCGTAGAGCATAATTCCTTCATATATTATCTTTCAGCCCATGTGTCCCCGTAAACGAATCGCAGCCCAACGCCGGCAGCGCGTATACAATGGTGCGCGTCCTTTTACGCCGACACCGGGAGTAGACATGCTGCTCGCTATCGATATGGGAAACACGCAGACGGCCATGGGCCTGTTTGACGGAGACGAGCTGGTGCGGTCGTGGCGCATGCCCACCGACCGCTCCTTTACCGCCGACGAGATCCACGTGCGCCTGATGGGCTTCTTTAAGATGTACGACCTCTCGCTCGACGCGGTCGACGCAATCGCCTTTGCCGGCGTGGTGCCGCAGCTCTCGCGCGAGTGGCACGCCGTTGCCGATCGCATCGCAGCAGACGCTATCGTCATCGGCCCGCAGACGGCGGCCGTGACCAAGCTGCGCGCGGCGCGCCCCCAGGCCGTGGGTGCGGACCGCATCGCCAACGCCGTCGCGGCCGAGACCTTCTACGGCGCCCCGGCGATCGTGGTGGACTTTGGTACCGCGACCAATATCGACGTCATCGACGAGGACGGCTACTACATTGGCGGAGCGATCGCCCCGGGCATCCGCATCTCCATGGACGCGCTCGCCGCCCGCGCAGCCAAGCTCGCCAGCGTTCCGCTCGAGGCGCCCGAGCACGCCATCGGCCGCGATACCGAGGAGTGCATCAAGGTCGGTGCCGTGACGGGCGCCGCCGCCATGGCCGAGGGTCTGGTCGCGCGCATGAAGCGCGAGCTGGGGCGCGAGGACGCCACCGTTATCGCCACGGGCGGCCTCGCCAGCATCGTCGCCGGTTCGACCGACGCCTTCGACGTGGTCGACGGCCAACTCACCATCAAGGGCATTTGCGAAATCTACCGCCGCATGCAGGAGCTGGGGTAGAACGAACGCCGAGTCTATTCCTCAAAATCAAAAATTATTCAGTTTTGAGGAATAGCCCCTGCGCGCTACGCCTCGCCGGCCAGCCATCTCGCCAGGTCTACAATCTGCACTCCATCGCGATCCGTTGTCTCGTGATGCGTGCGGGCGAGAATCATCTTGGGGTACGCATCGCCGATGCTCAAGAGCGGCGAAATCTCCCGTTCAAACGTCTTATCCAAGCTGATGTCATCGCTCACCTGAATGTAGAGCTTCTCACTTCGCTTGATTGCTACAAAATCGATTTCTTTTTTGTAGAGCACGCCGACGTACACCTCGTATCCGCGGCGCAGCAGCTCAATAGCCACCATGTTCTCGTACACACGACCCCAATCCATGTCGCGTGTTCCAAGCAGGGCGTATTTAAATGCGTGGTCCGCCAGGTAATACTTCTCTCCGCTCTTAAGATATTTCTTGCCGCGAATGTCGTACCGGCGCACCTTATAGAAGGCGAACGCATCGCACAGGTATCCCATATACGTGCCGACCGTCTTGTTCGTGATCTTGAGCCCGTCCGCATTTAGAACGTCCGTTATATTGCGGGCCGACGTAATGTTGGAGACATTGTCCATCATGTAATCGGCAATGCGCAGCAGCGCCGATTCGTTTCTCACGCTATGCCGCTGAACGATATCCCTCACGATGAGCGTTTTGAAGACATTGGAGAGATATTGGTAGCGCTGCTCCTGCAGTGGATAAGGGTAGGAGCCGGACATGCCACCGGTCCTCGCGTACTCATCGAAGTCGCGGTCGACCTCGCCCCCATCGCTGTAAGAACGATACTCCTCAAACGAGAACGGGAACACCTCGATCTCGAACGTGCGCCCCGTAAAGAGCGTCGACAGATCGCTCGACAGGAAAAAGGCGTTCGATCCGGTAATGAAAATGTCGTACTGCTCGGATGCATGAAGGTTGTTGATCGCGCGCTCGAAGCCGTCGCACATCTGAACCTCGTCGATAAGCAGGAAGTTTTGCTTGTCGGGCGCCCGACGCTCTTTTACGTAGGCAAGTAGCGCATGGTATTCGAGCAGGACCTCGAATTCATCGAGGTTGTAATTGATATGGATGATATTCGAATCGGGCAGGTTGGCCTCTACGTAGTCGCGAAGGGCCTCGAGCAATTTCGATTTTCCACTACGGCGAATGCCCGTGATGACCTTGATATCCGGCACGCCGATAAGGCTCGTCAACGTGTCCATATACGACGTCCTATTGATGAGTTTCATTGGCGGCCTCCCTGCGGTCTTTCGTTGCTATTCCTCAAAATTGAAATTTTTTCAGTTTTGAGGAATAGCCTCTGCAACGAATATACCTCGTGAAAGGTCGAGCTGGCTAAATCCTATTCCTCAAAACTGAATTATTTTCATTTTTGAGGAATAGGACGAACGTGGCCATCCTCTCTGCTCACACAAAAGCCCTCCCCGGCGCTGGCCGAGGAGGGCTTCGTTGTCATCGTTATCTTTGCGAGCGGACCCGCGCTACAAGCCGCGGATTCGTACGGCCTCGGGCGGGAACTCCTGCTCGCCGGCGTCGGTCTTGATGGTCGCGCGGCCCCAGATGTCCAGGCCCGCAAACACACCGACTGCGAGCGGCAGACCGTTGGGCGACACCGCCGCAACCTGACGGCCCAGCAGCGGCACCATGTCGAAATACTCGCCCAGCACCGGGGCCAGCGGGCCGGCGGCACCCTGCGGCGTGTTCGCGACAACCGCCCAAGCGTCAACGCGGGTGAGAACCGCTGCGGCCAGCGCCTCAACCAGCGCTTCGTCGGTCATATCCACGCCAAGCTCACCCAGCGCCGCACGCTCAACATCCACCGTCACCGCGGCAAACATACCCGCGGCACCGGCACCGCCGTTAACGGCAACGCGCGCGAGCGACGTCTCAAACGCAGGCGCGCCGCACACGATATCGCTCGGCCACTGAATACCAACCTTGCCGGCAAGCCCCAGACCCGGCGTTGCAGCCGTGCCCACGAGCGCGTCCATCATGCCCATCGCGGCCACAAACGGCAGGCCGTGGAAGGCGTGCATATTCACATCGGGGCGCACGACCAGCGAAAACGTCAGCGACGCATCGCCCGCACTCCACGCGCACCAGCCCGCGGACACGCCCTCGCGACCCGCGTCGCGCGCGGCATCGAGCTCGGTGCCAGCGGCAACAGCATTCATCTCAATCATCTACATACGCCCCAATTCGCCCACGATATGGCCCACGCGGTCCTCGGGCTCCTTGACCTCGACGCCGTTGTAGCGGAAGAACCGCGCCGGATCGTGCATCAGGTCCTCGAGCGGTACCAGCACAAAGTCGCGCTCGCCAATGAGCGGATGCGGCAGGCGCAGCTTTTTGCCGCCGTGAGTCTCGCCGTCCATCCACAGCAGGTCCAAGTCGATGGTGCGCGGGCCGTTGGCCTTGGCCTTTTTGGAACGGTCGCGGCCCAGCTCGGCCTCGATCTTCATAAGCTCGTCGAGCAGCACCAGCGGCGCCAGCTCGGTCTTAATCTCGATGACGGCGTTAGCGAACGCGTCCTGGCGCGTCTCGTAGGCCGGCTCGCTCTCGTAGATGCGAGAACAGTTGGACACGCAGGTGAGCGGAATCTCGGCGATCATGTCGCGCGCGGCGCGGATGTTGTCACAGCGATGCCCCAGGTTGGAGCCCACGGCCACAAACGCACGGCGCGGCTGCGGCTTGGCGACGGCCCAGTAACCGTTCAGGAACTGCGCAAAGCCGGAGACATCGTGCACGCGCACGATGTTGGCGCCGGCCTGGATCGCACCCAGGCACACGCCAAACGTGGCGGCATCGCGCGCGGCGGCCTCGGTCACGCCCGAGACGGCGCCCACAAAGCGCTTACGCGACACGGCGCACATGAGCGGATAGCCCAGCGATGCCATCTTGGCGGTCTCGCGCTGGATGACGATGTCCTCGTTGGCCGTCTTGCCAAAGCCCGGACCGGGATCGATGCAGATGCGGTCGCGCGACACACCGGCATGGATGAGTGTGCGGGCCTGGTCGGAAAGGAAGCCCATAACACGGCGCATGATGGGCGCCGAATCGGGCAGGGTGAAGCGACGGAGCTGTGAGGTGGGCACATACGCCTCCTCGCGGCGGGCGCTACGGCGCATCATGGCGGCCAGGTGGTCATTGGGCTCCGGTGTTGCCTCGGCGGGTGCAGGCGTGGCCTCGGGCGCGGCGGCGTCAGAGGCAGGCGCGGCCTGCTCGACGACCTCCCGCTCGGCCGCAGGCTCGGGCGCGGGCTCCGGGTCGCCAAACGGCAGCGAGGGCTGCACCACGCCGCCCGGAAGCTTG
>CAKUEU010000006.1 GCA_934646865.1 uncultured Collinsella sp.
CGAATCGCCGCGCTCACCACGTCGGGGTCGTACTCCCCCACGTGCACGATCACGGGACGGCGCCCGGTCGGCGGCGTCGTGATCAGGCTCATGTCGCGCACGCCGCTCGTGGCCATCTGCATGGTTCGCGGAATGGGCGTTGCCGAAAGCGTGAGCACGTCGATCTGCTCGCGCAGGTTTTTGAGCTGCTCCTTGTGCTGCACGCCAAAGCGCTGCTCCTCGTCAATGATCACCAGGCCCAGGTTCTTAGGGTTCACGTCAGCCGAAAGCAGGCGATGCGTGCCGATAAGCACGTCGATTCCGCCCTCGGCAAACGCCTTGAGTGCGCGCTTTTGCTGCGCCGGCGTACGGAAGCGACTGAGCACCTCGACCTCAAGACCAAACGGGGCAAAGCGTTCAAAGAATGTCTCGTAGTGCTGCTGGGCCAGAATGGTCGTGGGGCAGAGCACCATGACCTGGCGACCGGAATCCACGCACTTAAACGCCGCACGCAGGGCGACCTCGGTTTTGCCGAAGCCCACGTCGCCGCACAGCAGACGGTCCATGGGCTTGGGCGCCTCCATGTCGGCCTTAATGTCGGCGATGGCCTCCAGCTGGTCGCGCGTCTCGTCGTAGGGGAAGCTCTCTTCCATCTCGATCTGCTCGGGCGTATCGGGCGGGCAGGCGATGCCGGCGATCGACGAACGGCGCGTATACAGGTCGACCAGGTCAAACGCCAGCTTTTTGGCATTCTTGCGCGCCTTGTTGGTGGCACGCGTCCAGTCGGCGGTGTTGAGCCTGGTCAGGCGCGGCTTGTCGCCGTCGGGACCGACGTAGCGCGTGATGCGGTCGACCTGCTCAAGCGGCACGTAGAGCTTGTCGCCGTCGGCGTATTCCAGCAAAAAGTAGTCGCGCTCCTTGCCGCCCACTTCCTGGCGCGCGATCTCGCTAAAGAGCGCGATGCCGTGGGTGGCGTGCACCACGTAGTCGCCCGGCTTAAACGGGAAGGTAATCTGCGTAATGTCCACCTTGCGGCGGCTGCGCGCGCGGTTGGCGTCCATGCGGGCGTTGAGGTCGGCAATCGAGAACACGGCCAGGTTGGCGTCGGGCACCACCACGCCCTGCGGCAGGGCGGCGTCCACAAAAGTCACGCGTCCGCGCGAGATGGTGGGCACGGCGGCACCGGCGGCAGCCTGGGCGGCGCCGGCCTCGAGCGACCGGGCGTTGAGTGCATCGGCCTTACGGTCGCGGATCGAGGCATGGGCCTCCTGGCGAGCAGCGCGATCGGCAGAATCTGCTGCCGCCACGCGCACGCGGTCGCCGATAGCGCCGGCGTTTTCGGGCGCCGCGGTCAGCGATTCCTCAAAGGTAATGCCCTCATCGCCAAAGGTGAGCTCCATCGACTCGCGCGCGCCGCGGTCGGGAATGGCAAACACGCAGGCATAGCGCTTGCCCACGACCTCCTGGATGCGCGTCATAAAGCGATTGTCCGAGCCAGCAATGGCAGGCTGCTCGATCTTGAGCTCGGCCGTCACCGCACCGCCGGCACGGATAAGGCTCACATAATTCAGGCGCTGCTGAGCACCAAAGTCGAGCTGCTGGGCGCGCACGTACAGGCCGTCCAGACGGTCGACCCCCGCCTCGCCGGCACGGGCCTCGATATCCTCGTAGGCACGCAGGCAATCGTCGAACAGCGAGCGCGGCTCGGACAGCACCACGAGCGCCTTGCCGCTCACATGCGACAGCGGGCTCACGGTCTGGCCGTACATCACCGGCAAAAAGCGGTCGAGCTCGGGCGTGACAATGCGCGCGTCCACCATCTCGAGCAGCGCCGCCAGCTTGCTGTCGTCCTGGCTGGCGCGGTAGAGCGCCACGTGCATGTTGTGGACGGCCTCGTCGGTGAGTGCCAACTCGCGGCAGGGGAAGATCTCGATGCTGTCCTCGTTGCCGATGGTTTGGCCCGTGGAGCTCACCATGCGGCGGATGCGATCGATCTCGTCGCCAAAGAACTCAATGCGCACGGGCGCCTTTTCCTGCGCGGGAAACACCTCGACGGTGTCGCCGTGCACGCGGAACAGACCAGGCGCGTCGGCAGCGCCGGCATTGGTGTAGCCCATGCCCACCAGGCGCTGCGGCACCTCGTCAAAGGGAATCTCCTCGCCCACCGCAAAGGTGGTGGACTCCCAGTAGCGGCTCTCGACCGGCGGCACGCAACGCAGCAGCGCGCGGGCCGAGGCGACCATGATGCAGTTGTCGCCGCGCACGATGCGCCCCAGCGCCTCGCAGCGTTGGGCCACCACGGCATCGTCGGGCGCCTGCTCGCGCCAGGGGTAGTCCTTGCGCTCGGGGAAGCGGCACACGTGCGCCAGGCCCACATAGGCAGCCAAGCTACGCGCGGCGCGATCGGCCGCATCCTCGCCGCTCACGATATAGACCGTGGGGCGCGGGCGACGCGCAAACTGGGCGGCGGCCATAAGCGTGCGGCCCGACTGCGACACGGCCAGCGTCACGTCCTCGCCGGCATCGAGTCCGGCCTCGACGGTCTGCAGTGCCTCGGCAGTGTAGAGCTGCGCGGCTATACGGTGAATGAGCATGCTGTTCCTCCGGCATCGCAACGCCAAAAGCCCGCCGGGGCAAGCTCGGCGGGTCGTTCGTCAAAAATCATTGCTTGTCATGGTAGCGCATGGAGAGGACTCCAGCTCAAGCGCACGCCCAGCCCCGCAACAAAAACGCTAGACGGGCAAGCCGCGCTCTGCCCCTACCCCATCACGCGCACGCTGGGGCACAAATCTGCCAACGGGCACTCGTCGCATTTGGGCTTGCGGGCATCGCAGATCTCGCGACCAAAGGTGATCCACTGGTGGTTGACCGATTCCCAATACTCGTGCGGCAAGATCTTGAGCAGGTCCTGCTCGGTCTTGAGCGGTTCCTTGGTATGCGTCTTGGGACTCAGCATCAGACGGTGCGCAATGCGGTTGACATGCGTATCCACCGCAATGCCCTCCACGATGCCGTACCCCACGTTGAGCACGATGTTCGCCGTCTTGCGCCCCACGCCCGGCAGCTTGACGAGCTCCTTCATGTCCGCCGGCACCACACCGTCGTAATCGGCGACGATCATCTGGGCGGCCTCCACGGCATGCTTGGCCTTGCTCTTATAG
Source organism: uncultured Collinsella sp. (assembly GCA_934646865.1). Classification (GTDB taxonomy): domain Bacteria; phylum Actinomycetota; class Coriobacteriia; order Coriobacteriales; family Coriobacteriaceae; genus Collinsella. Next base: position 3,141 of record CAKUEU010000006.1, read on the forward strand.
AAGCCAAGCGACTTGATCGTGTCCGCCACGTCGGCAACACTCGCCCCGGCCATGGCCTCGGGCGTGGGCCACTGGGCAAACAGCCGCGGCGTTACCTTGTTGACCTGCGCATCGGTCGTTTGCGCCGAGAGCAGCACCGCGATCAGCAGGCGGAAAGGATTCTCGTGGTCCAAGAAGCACTCGACCGGGCCATAGCGACGGTTGAGGCGCTCGCACACCTCGATGGCGCGCTCGCGCTTGGCGGCATTGGTCTCGCGTGGCATAACGACTCCTCGGCTCGACGGAAACATAGCTTCACAGGATCGATTGTCCCACGTCCGGGGCGCTTATGCCTCCAAGAATGCGCCGGTCTGGCGGCTCCACAGGCTTGCGTATTCGCCGCCCGCCTCGACAAGCTGAGCATGCGTGCCGTCCTCGACAATCTCGCCGTCGGCCAGCACCACGATGCGGTCGAGCGCCGCCACGGTGGACAGGCGGTGCGCCACCACGATGGAGGTACGCCCACGCATCAAGTTCTCGAGCGCCTCCTGCACCAGCGCCTCGGACTCGCTGTCCAGGGCAGAGGTCGCCTCGTCGAGCACCAGGATCGGCGCGTCGGTGAGGATGGCACGGGCGATGGCCACGCGCTGGCGCTGACCGCCCGATAGCTTAACGCCGCGCTCGCCCACCATGGTGTCAAAGCCATGAGGCAGGCGGTCGATAAACTCCAGGGCATTCGCCAGGCGCGCGGCCTCGCGAATCTGCTCGTCGGTGGCGTCGGGGCGGCCATAGGCGATATTCTCGCGGATGGAGCGGTGGAACAGCAGCGCCTCCTGCGGCACATAGGCAACCTGGCGACGCAGACTCTGCTGCGTGCAGCGCGATACATCCTGGCCGTCCACGAGCACGCGGCCGCCCTGCACATCGTCCAAGCGCAGCAACAGCTTGGTGAGCGTCGTCTTGCCCGAGCCCGATTTGCCCACCAGGCCCACGCGCTGACCCGCGGCAACATGCAGCGTCAGGTCATCGAACACGCTCTCACCCGCCGCGGCATCGCGGTACGCAAAGCTCAGGTGCTCAAAATCAATCGCGCCCTCGGCCACCTTGAGCTCGGGGGCGTCCGGATCATCTGCCACCAGGCGCGGCTCATCCAGCACGCGCGTCATCTCGGCGGCGTCGCCCAGCGCGCGGTTGATGCGCTGCATCATTGAGCTCACGTAGTTCAGGCGCATGGTGAGGTTGTACGTGTAGGTAAAAATCATGACGAGCGAACCGGCCGAGATGCCAAACCACGCGTTGCCGCCCGCCGCGAACACGCTCACCACGGCCATGGTGATGACGATGAGACCCGAGGTCGTAAAGTTGCGCTGCATCATAGCGTGCATCGAGACCGTCTCGGCATCGCGCGCGGCGCGGTCGGCGGCGTCGAACAGGTCGCGCTCAAAGTCCTCGCGCCCGCAGGTTTTAACCGCCAGGATGTTGGTGACAGCGTCGGACAGCACACCCGACAGCTTGTTTTGCGCGGCGGACGTCGCGGCCGAAAGCGGCATGATGCGCTTGTACATAAGCCAGACAAACGCAATGTAGACGACCATGATGGCAACCAGGATCACGGTAAACGTGGGCACCACCGGGGCGAGCGCCGCCACCGTGCAGATCACCGAGGTAATGGTGGGGATAAGCGAATACACTGTCACGTCCACCAAGCCCGTGTAGCCGCTCATAAAACGGCTCGTCTGGCTCACAAGCGATCCGCCAAAGCGGCTGGTGTGGAACGTCATGGATTGGTTGGAGAGCGTGTCGAAGCACAGGCGCGCCAGGTGATAGTTGCCCGCGATCTCGAGCTTGTAGACGGTGTAGTCCTGCAGCTTGGAGAGAATCTGGCCCACCAGGTTCACGAGCACGAGCGCCAGGATATAGGGGCCAAAGACCTCAAACACCTGGTCGCCCGCCACGGGGCCGGCCTGGACGCGGTCGACGATGAGTGCCATCACGTAGGTGTTGGCAAACGTGAGCAAAAAGATGTAGCCCGCCGACGAGAACACCGAAAGAAAGACGATCAGCGGCTGCGTGCGCGTAACATCCCAAAACCGCCGCAGCGTGCGGCGAACGGTTGAGCGCTTAAGCGGGCTGGTGCTTCTCTGAGACATGGGCTTCCTTTCGCGTCTGGCAGGGCGAAAGGTCATTGTTGCACATTGGAGCGTGCTCCAGGCAAGCGCGATACGAAAAGCGGCGGGACGCCCGCATCTGCGCAGGCGCCCCACCGCCTGTTGTAGCTAGTCCTCGTCTTGCTGGTCTGCGAGGAGGCCGGCGGACGTGAATCCCAAGATTTCGTCGGCTTGGCCGGCGTCCTCCAGCGCGTCGATGTCCCTGAGCTTGCGCTCCATGACGTTGGTGCGCGTGGTGATAATGCCTTCGACCGTTTTGCCCGCGGTCTCGATCTGCTGCTGGGCGCGGCGCAGCGCCTTTTGGTAACGCGGCAGCTCGGCCTTGACGGCGGAGAGCACGCGCAGCACGTCGTCGGTGCGTTTTTGCAGCTTAAACGTCTGGTAGCTCATCTGCAGGCTGTTGAGAATCGCCGCCATGGTGCTGGGACCGGCCACGTTGACGTGATAGTCGCGGCCCAGGGTCTCGATAAGCCCGGGCCGGCTGACGATCTCGGCGTACAGGCCCTCAAACGGAACGAACAGGATGCCAAAGTTGGTGGTCGCCGGCACGCTCAGATACTTTTCGCAGATATCCTTGGCCTCGCGCTTCACCATCGTGTCGAGCGTCTTGCGCGCGGCTGCCACGGCATCGGCGTCGCCCGACTCTTGCGCATCGAGCAGATGCTCGTACGCATCGCCCGGGAACTTGGAGTCGATCGGCAGTAGCACGGGGTCGCCCTCGTCCACCGGCAGTTTGACGGCAAATTCCACGCGTTCCGAAGCACCGGGCTTGGTGGCGATGTTTTCCAAGTACTGGTCGGGTGTGAGGATGTCCGACAAGATCGCGCCTAGCTGGACCTCACCCAAAATGCCGCGTGCCTTTACATTGCCCAGCACGCGCTTAAGGTCGCCCACGCCGGTGGCGATGGATTGCATATCGCCCAGGCCCTTGTACACGGCCTCGAGCTGGTCACTCACCTGCTTAAACGATGCGGACAGACGGTCGTTGAGCGTGCGGGAGAGCTTTTCGTCCACCGTCGCGCGCATCTGGTCGAGCTGCACGTTGTTGTCCTTGCGGATGGCACCCAGCTGGGCATCGACCGTCTCGCGCACCTTGTCCAGACGATGCTCGATGCCCTCGCGATTGGCGCCAAGCTGCTGGGCGGTCTCGCGGCGCAGGTCATCCATGCGGTCGCCAGCCTGCGAAAACTCGCGCGCGATAGTCAGGTAGCGCTGCTGCTCCACCGCGGCGTCGGTCGTCTGCTGTTGCGCGATGGCATTTGCCGTGCGCCGGGTTTCCGCCAACGCAACATTAAGAGTGTCGAGCGTATTGTTGGCCTGCTCGAGCGCTGCCAACGTCTCCGCTCCGTTGTCGCCGCGTTCCCGCAGCTCGGCACGAAGGCTCTTGAGTTGCAGAGCACAGGCCACAGCAACCCCCACCGCCACCAAGGCGACCACAACAAGCACAATATCAATAGCAGACATGCATTCCGCCCAACAAACCCAATCGAACGCCAATCAAAACCGCGATCAATCTTACCCCGCCACACGCACAGAGCACTCACTGCCTTGCAGACAAATTTCTCTTAAAGCCACGGGCGCTAAACCGTTAGCTCTCCCAGCCGGCGCGGATGGTTGTTACGACGTCGCCTAGTCGCTGGCCCAGGGCTGCCAGATGTTGGAGCACTTCGTTGGGCGAGGCGCCGTTGAGGATGCACGTGAGGGCATACGAGGCCAGGAAGATGGCGACAAGCCCCAGCGGGATGAGCACGATCATCGCCAGCGTACGCAGGCGCTGGCCCAAGCGGCGGCGACGCGCGCGACGCTTGTCGAACGCAAGCTCCTGTGCATACGAATCCTGCTGCACGGAATACGTTTCAGGCGCCGGCGCAGACGCCACCTCGGGTGCGGCATTTTGCGCTACAGGCTGGGTAACCACCCCTTGCATTTGCATCTCCATGAGTCGCTGCTGCTGACGTAGCATGCGTTCGGCTTGTTGCTGCGGGGTCTCGAGAAACAGATCCATGCTGGCCTCCAAAATCGGAGCATTCGACGCTTACGACCAGCATCCCGCACCACCACGACCGCGACAACGCAATCGCTGGCAATAGTCACAAAGTTTCTTTTGCCCAAAAGCTGTCGAAAAGCTCAACAACTCCCCTACCAGCACTTTCTTTGAGCTTTTTTCGCCAGCGATCTTTCACCCTTCCGCCATCCCGCCAACTGACCAAAAGCTAACCAAAAGCTTGACAGAAATTGTGGAGACAGGGACCAAAGCAAAGCGCGCCGCCCCCGAACGCAGTCGCCTGGACAGTTAGTTCAGATACGTATAAATCAAACCCCCTCAAATTGCATTCGGACGCTTCGCTTGGCGCAATTTGGCCCTCAAAACGGGCGTTTAAAGCCAAAAACCAAGCGTCTCAGGTCATCTAAAGGGGTCCAACAAGCCTCCGAGGGCTCCAAACCCAGCTATTAAACCGCCCGAATTATACGTATCTGAACTAACTGTCCACCCCATACAAAAAGTGCCGCCCCAAAAGGGGCGGCACACAAACCAATCTATGAGTCAAAGCTCGTTGGCAAGCCCGCGCCGTCAGACCCGCGGCGTATACCTTTGCCTCGTGCGACCCTGCGAAGCCGTGAGCAAGAGGGAAAGGGATACGCCGCGGGCCTGACGCCCGGAGCGGTGAGGCCAGCAGCTGCCCTACGAAGCCGTGAGCGAGAGGGAAAGGTATTTCCCCGCCCCGCGCTCCGCAGGTAGCAAAGACGCATTACATGCCCGCAAGGTTTCGGGTAGCGGTGGCGCACATAAACGCCAGGACCAAGATCACGAGCGATCCAGCGATATCCGCCAGCACGCCCGCAACACGGCGCTCAAACAGCCAGCTCTCGAAGTGCGGAGCGACATTGCGCCAAACACGCCACAGCAAGATGCCCATACCGATCACGCCCGGAATATTGAGCAGCAAAATCTCGGAACACAAGAGGCCAATCAGGTTGCCGGCGACAAAACCCGCATCGCCCTCGCAGTACTTGCGATAGACCATGTACAGCATGTACGCCACAAACGGCTGTAGACACGCAGAAATAAAGGTGACCACCATCGAGGGATCCTGAGAAAAGACCTCGGTAAGCTTATCAACACTCGCAGCATCCTTCGAAGCCAAGAACAAGCCGATAACCACCACGGGCACCACACCCAAGATAACCTCGACCAGAGTAAACAGCTTGGCAGTCAAATCCTCACTAGCGGAGTTGAGATGCGGTGCCCACTCAGGATGAGCATGCGCCCCAACCTTCTTCTCCTTATCGGAACGCTCGGCCTTGCCACCCTCAACAACCCGACGCTCCGGATCCTTGCGAGTCCCCACAGCAGCAACCCGAGCCCGAGACTTCTTACCCATACCAAAACACCCCACAACAGGAAGCAAACAAACAAAAGCACTACCCAGTGTACCCCCAAGCAAAGGTACCGCCCCAGCTAACCCCCATACAAAACGTGCCGCCCCAAAAGGGGCGGCACGCTAACTTCTTATCAGCTTATATGTAGCGAGCACGCAACGACCCAAGGCGGGCCGGGAGGGCGGGATTACCTTCCCTCAACGCGACCCTGCGAAGCCGTGAGCGGGAAGGGAAGGTAATCCCGCCCTCCCGGCCCAGCCCGCATTCGCACCGACGCTAGTAGTTCACCACCTGCTCCTCAAAGTACGCCTTGGGGTGGTTACACACCGGGCACACCTCAGGCGCCTCGGCACCCACGTGCAGATGCCCGCAGTTCAGGCACTTCCACACCTTTACGCCCTCGCGCTCAAACACCTCACCCGACTCGATACGCTCGACGAGTTTATTGTAGCGCTCCTCGTGCGCCTTCTCGACGGCGGCGACACCACGGAACTTCGCGGCGATCTCGACAAAGCCCTCCTCCTCGGCGGTCTTGGCAAACTCGTCGTACATCGTGGTCCACTCGTAGTTCTCGCCCGCCGCGGCATCACGCAGGTTGTCCAGAGTGTCGGGGACGGCGCCGTCGTGCAGATACTTGAACCATAGCTTGGCATGCTCGGACTCATTGCCCGCCGTCTCGGTAAAGATATTCGAGATCTGAACGTAGCCATCCTTCTTGGCCTTGGAGGCATAGTAGCGATACTTGGTGTGTGCCTGGGACTCACCGGCAAAGGCGGTCTCGAGGTTCTTCTTGGTCTGGGAGCTCTCAAAGTCCATAGGTGTACTTCCCTTCAACGCATGCCGCTCGTAGGCTTCGAGCGGCCTCATCTTTAGGATGCCCTCATGCCAAGAATCTAAACCTTACAATCCTGTTCTTCAGATTTGCGCAGGCTACACGCTCAGCCAGCGATCGCCCTCAACCCGACAAAATCCCTCGCGCTCCAGATCGTCAAGGATACCCGCGACAAGCTCGCGCTCAACCGGCTCGCGGCCTGCCGCCGCTTCCATTTCGTTAACGCCCGCTACGGCTTCGGCAAGCGTGATACCCGCGGGCTGCCTATCGCGCGCGCCCAGCAGTATGCGCACAATGTGAGCGCGCTTTTGGCGGCGCGAGCCCTCAAACTTGGACTGGCGGCTATAACCCGCCGAGCGCCTGGACGGATTGGGCAGCGTCTTCTTAAGATACGCGCCATAATCCAGCAGCGCGTAGTACCAGGCACGCGGCGTGTCGGCATCGTCGAGCGGTGCGGCAAAGGGGGCAATCTCGTTCACAGCCGTACCGGGGGCAGCCGGACAGGCAGCCTGAATCAGTGGCACCAGCTCGCGATCGGGAACAGCCGGCACATCGGGAAAGAAGTGATGCAGAAAGACCGTTCGGACGTTGGTCTCCAGGTACACGCCCGGAAGATCGAACGCGAACGATCGGATGCCCTGCGCCGTCGCGGGACCAATACCGGGCAGGGCGACCAGGTCGCGCGTCTCGCGTGGAAACTCCCCACCCCAGTCCTCTACAACGCACTGAGCGGCCCTGTGGAGCGCCAGAGCGCGTCGGTTGTAGCCCATTCCCTGCCAAGCATCCAAAACATCCGAGGGCGCGGCCTGTGCGAGCGCCTGCACGGTCGGAAAGCGATCGAGCCATGCGGGCATGCGCGTCTCCACGCGCGGCACCTGCGTCTGCTGCAACATAACCTCGGAGAGCCAAATGATGTAGGGATCGCGCGTGCGGCGCCACGGAAGGTCGCGATAACGCAGGACCCCTTCCGCACGAATCATCGAACGAAAGGGGTCCTGAATCATAGCTATGCTCCTTATGCGGCGCTATTCCTCCCGGCAAGCGCACGTACAGGTGGCGTACTCGGGAAACGCATCGCGATCGGCGAATTTGGGATCGACGGCCGGGAACTGGCGGCGAGCGACGACATCGCCCAACGAAACGGAATCGAGGTAATCGCGCATCAACGCCTGGGCTCCAGCCCACAGGGGATGATAGCAGCACGTGCCCATGCGCGCACAGTCTCCGTCGGGGGCCGTGCAATCGTTCATAACCATGGGGCCCTGAACGGCCTCGACGACCTGGCGGATAGTAACGTCGTCCGGGCTGACCTTGAGGCGCATACCGCCGTGGACTCCACGCAGGCTCTCCACAATACCGGCCTGGACCAAGCCGTGCTGGATCGAGCGAGCAAACGAATACGGCACATTGACCTCTTCGGCAGCGGTGCGAACAGAAAGCAAACGCTCCGGCTCCTCGGCAAGCATCGCCAACATGCGCAGGGCATAATCAGTCTTCCTCGATATGTCCATTTTTCCCCTTTCAAGGAATACGAACAGCTCGAACGAGCTCCGGGGCCGAGCTTGTGTCGAGACACCAATGACCGTTAGGACATCCAAATGGTAAATCGGATGTCCACTGAATGCCGCGCTTGGAGCGAAATGCATCAGATACGGCCTACAGTGCAGTTTAGTATAACCTAACCCCCTGTCTCGTTGAACGGGTGTTGCGCAACAAACCTCTTGTTTAGACAGATATACTTAGTTGTTTTTTCTTGTGCCTCGAGGGCATGGGGATTCCGATCAAAGAAGCGTCAGGGCGATTATTCCGACACAATGACCTATTAAACGCAAAAAGCCACGTCCGAAGACGTGGCTTTAATTGCGTTGGCGGGAAGTACGGGGCTCGAACCCGCGACCTCCGACGTGACAGGCCGGCGCTCTAACCAAACTGAGCTAACTCCCCAGGCAGTCGTTCGCGTTTGTTTCCGCTCGCGTGCGCTGCGGGGATTAGTATACACAGAAGTCTGTCCGGCACGCAACAACTTTTTTGAAAAAATTTTTCGGGGCTGTCCGGGAGGGTCTCCGGGGCTGTGGGGCGCGGGTTAAGTTTGCTGCTCTACAGTCCTGCGCAAGACGGAAAGCACATTAAGTGCTTTCCTTTGCGTGCGGAACTCGCGACAAACTTAACCCGCGCCCCACAGCCCCGGAGACCCTCCCTGCCGTCACTTTGTTCAACCTGTTTTGCGGGCGTGCGCCGCTGCGCGGCTCGCCCGCGTTCTCCGCGGCGGGGTTGTCTGAGGGTTCTTGCTGAAGCTCCACCTTTTGCTGAAAGAAAAACGGGGGATGCAATCTGCATCCCCCGTTTTTGTTGCGGTTAGTCTAGGTCAATAAATTTGGTGCTTAGGATCTTGCCGTCTTTTACTAGCATTCTGGCCATGGTGGGGCCTCGGGTGCCTCTGGGGTAGCTGGCGCTGCCCGGGTTGAGGACCAAGCAGCGGCCTACTTGGGCTTCTTTGGTTACGTGGGTGTGGCCGTTGATGGCTACGTCTACGGATCCCACCGGGAGATCTTCGCGGTAGTGGGCTACGGCGAATTTGAGGCCTTCGTAGGTAAAGAGGGCCAGGCGGTCCACATCGGGGCCGTAGTCGCGATAGTAGTCGTTGTTGCCCAGGACCGCTCGCACGGGGGCGATGGTGCATAGGTGCTCGTAGTCCATCTCGGATGTGAGGTCGCCGGCGTGGATGATCAGGTCTGCGCCCTTGAGCTCGTCCAGGAGCGCAGGCGACAGATAGCCGTGGGTGTCCGAGATGATATCGATGCGTTTGGCGCTTGCGCTGTTCATGGGATCCCTTCCGCAAAAACGATTCGGCAGGTGTATATAAAAAGCCCCACGGCTCCGCAGACGATAGGTCTACAGAGCTGCGGGGCCAATGCGCTAGAGGCTCAGGGCCTTCTTGAGCGGGACGACGCGGCGGCGCGAAACCGGCACGCGTTCGTCAACGCCCGTAATGCCCAACTGGATGGCGCCCGAAGGCACCGTCTCGACGTCCGTGACGCACGCCAGGTTAACGATATAGCGGCGATGCACGCGGAAGAAGCCGAAGTCGCAGAGCTTGGCCTCAAACTGTGCAAGCGAGGTCGTCGACAGAAAACGATCATCAACGGTATAGATGCAGGAATAATCGTCCTTGGCCATGATAAAGCGGATGTCGTCCACGGGAATGAGCACCTTGCGGCCGCCTTTTTCCACCGGGATGCGCTCGATGGTCACCTTGCTGTCCGTGACGGGTTTGGCACGCTGCATGACCTTCTCGATGGCACGGTCCAAGCGAGCTTCCTCGACAGGCTTCATCAGATAGTCGACGGCATCCACATCGAATGCCTCAACCGCATGGTCGCTGTATGCAGTCACGAACACGATCGCCGGCGGGTTCTTGAGCTTATGCAGTGCCTCGGCAAGCTGCAAGCCCGAAGCACCGGGCATCGAGATGTCGAGAAAGACGACATCGACGCGACTTTCCATAAGCATCTCGATAGCGGAGCGAACGCTCGACGCCTCCGTGATCGTGCCGATCTTGCCCGTCTGCTCGAGCAAGAAGCGAAGTTCCGAACGGGCCGGGGCCTCATCATCCACAATCATCGCACGCAGCATAGGGTTTAAACCTTTCGTCAACAAACTACGACGGGCATCCGCCGCTTGGCGTTGAGCCCGTAGCCCTTTATTTTACTCTTGAATGTCAAAGATACTCTCTGACAAATCAAGATGCAGGAGCACTTTGGTGCCCTTGCCCCGCGCCGATTCGACGCGCGTATAGGAATGCGGACCATAGAAGCGATGGATGCGTTCCGATATATTGTGCATGGCCACGCCGGCGCCGCCACCCTGGGGAGAGCTGGCATCGGGACGGGCAGAGCGCTCGTCAAACAGTCTGGCAGCGGTGCCTTCGTCCATGCCAACGCCGTTATCGGCCACCGAAATCAGAATCGCATCCTCGCCGTCTTGGTGAACCGACACGTCGATTCTCAACGCATCGTCGTCACCCATGCCGTGGCGAACGGCGTTCTCGACGATCGGCTGAATCACAAACGCCGGCACCAGCGTGTCCTCGACGTCCTCCGAGACATCGAAGGTCGCCAGTACGCGGTCCTCGCCAAAGCGCGCCTTCTCAAACGTCAGGTAGCGCTTGGTCTGTGCAACCTCGCGCGAAACCGGAATGAGCGATCCCGAGTTGTCGAGCGTGGCGCGGTAAAACGATGAGAACTCGCGCAGCAGCTCGCGAGCGCGCAGCGGATCGGTGCGCGTAAACGATGCGATGGTGTTGAGCGTGTTGAACAGGAAGTGCGGATTGATCTGCGCCTGCAGCGCGCGTACCTCGGCGCGGGCCGTGAGCTCCTTTTGCACCTCGAGCTCATGGATGGCGAGCTGCGTAGACAAGATCTCGGCAAAGCCCGAGGCGAGCGCGTACTGGGTACGGTCGACGGCGCGCGGGGTCTTGTAGTAGAACTTGAGCGTGCCGACGGTGCGGTCGCCCACCTTGATGGGCGCGATGATACCCGCCGGGACCTGGTTGTGCGAACCGTCCGAGCCCACGACGTCCACGACGCGGTTGAACGACTGCACGATACCGTGCTCGATGACGTAGCGCGTGGCAAGCGTGTGAATGGGAGAATCGGGCAGCAGCTTTTCCTCAAACTCGCCCGCGCACGCCAGCACGTTGTCCTCGTCGGTAATGGCGACGGTCATGGCGCGCGTCTCGGGCAAGATGCGCCGGCATACCAAACGCGCCGATTCCTGGGTCAGACCACCCTTAATATCCTCGAGCATGGCAGAGGCCACCGAGAGCGTCTCCTCGGTGTACTGTGAGCGCACCGAATCGGGGTTGAGCGTCAAAAAGATAAAGATGCACAGAAAGATACACAGCAGCGCGCAGGCGACAACCGTCGCGATGGGCTCGATACCGGTCGCCAGGGCAAAGACAAAGTACGCCAGCACGCAGACGGCGCAGGCAACGGCGATGATGCGAAAGATTGATATTGAACTATCGCGCTGGGCGCGGCGGTCGATCATTCAGCCCCCTCCAGGATACTGATCAGCTGTGCGTCTCGCCAAAGCCCGTCCATGATCTTGGGCCAAAAGCTCTGGAAACGCAGATAACTTGCGGCATTTTGGCGCGCATACGCCTTGGCCTCGTCGATACCATGACGCCAGATGCGCAGGTAGCCCTCGTGCTCGCGGGTAAACACGCTGCGAACCATGGCGGTCTTGCGCACACGGTCGTCGAGCTCGCGCGAGATCCACGGACCCGGATAGGGCATGAGCGACGCCGCCGTAACGGGAATGAGTTCCTTCTGGTGCGCGGCGAACGTTAGCTTGGCCCGCTCGTAGTACCAACGGTACACGTCCTGCATAAAGCGCGGCGAGCGCTTTTCGGACTCCGGGGGCAGATGGCGCACGGTCCACTCGTTATCGAACCACACGTCGTAGCCAAACATGCGCATGTTAAACAGGTAGTCGAGGTCCTCGCCACGGGTGATAAACGGGTCGAAGGCCACACGCGTAAAGGCACGGGCGTGCAGGGCCATCAGACCGCCGCACACGTAGTTGGAGCGCGAGATGCGGGTGCCCGAGAGTGCCTTTTTCATCCAGCGATTAAACTCGATGCGCTTGGTCCACCAGCGATGACAGATGCCCACCTTGTCCGTAGGGGCCAGCGGCGATCCATCGCGGTCGTAGAAATAACCGCTTTTGACCAAGATCGGCAGGCCCTGGCGCGTCTGCTGCCCCAGTGCATACGTCGCACGCTTCATAAAGTCGGCATCGATGACGGTCTCGTCGTCATCCAAAAAGACAACCGCGTCGTGTCCCAGCACAGCGGCGCAGGCAAGACCCATGTTGCGAATGGCGCCGTAACCGCGCAGGCTCACGCACTCACCCGAGCCCTTGGGCGCGATCTGCGCCACACGATCGGCGATACGTGATGCCTGAGTATTGGTGACAACAGTGACCTTGAGCGTAGGATGCGCGTTGACGATATCGTGCACGCGCAGCGACACATCGGCCGTGGCAGAAACGGGACAGACCACCAGCAAGATAATGCGCGGAATGTCGCGCACCTGCTCGAGCGAGGCCAGGCAGCGGTCGAGTTCAGGATTGGCGGCGTTGAGTCGCGTCGAATGATCGTAGGTGCCCGGGGCGTTTGCGCGAGCATCGTCGCCCGCCCAATACGTTGGAATCACGACCGTGGCGTTCATGCCTTACCCTCCCTGCAACACAAAAACGGGGCGCCGCCAAACACAGGCGACGCCCCGCGACCTAGCTGACTCCATCATACCCACTTGGGCTAATCATTGTTCGGAAGTCAGAATGTTTATTGCGGATAACCCCAAAAGAGTATCGCGGCGGACGCAATTACCGACCAGTTCCTATGCGGCCCGCTCTGCCGCCCGAGTCATGCGAGACAGGCGGACCAGCAGGATAAAGCCCACCACCAGCAGCACGCCGATGGACAGGACGCCCAGCGAGGGGTTGCCGGTCAGCGAGGTGACGACCGACACCAGGAAGGTGCCCATAACGCTTGCATAGCGGCCAAAGATATCAAAGAAACCGTAGTACTCGTTGGACTTTTCCTTGGGGATGATACGGCCAAAGTAGCTGCGGCTGAGCGCCTGCACGCCGCCCTGGAACAGGCCGACAAGAATGGCAAGCACCCAGAACTCGAAGGCGGTCTTAAGGAAGAACGCGGCGAAGAGCACGATGCCCATATAGGCGGCGACGGCCACCATGATCATGTTAAGCGTGCCCACGCGGCCGGCGAGCTTGCCGTAGATAATGGCGGACGGGAAGGCCACGAACTGCGTGACGAGAAGCGCCAGCACCAGCTGGGTCGAGTCGATGCCCAGCGCCGAGCCGTAGCTGGTGGCCATGGAGATGACCGTGTGAACGCCGTCGATGTAGAAGAAGAACGCGATCATGTAGACCAGCACGGTCTTGTTGTGGGCAATCTCGCGCATGGTGTGTCCCACCTCGGAAAACACTCCGCCCACGATGCGACCGATGGTGTCCTCGGGACCGCGCTCGCGACCGTACTTTTGCTTATAGGTACGGATGAGCGGCAGGGTAAAGATGAGCCACCAGGCACCGGTGATGATAAACGACAGGCGCGTGGCGAGCATGGTGGGAATGCCCAAGGCCGGACCACCCATAATGAGAGCCAGGCAGACGATGAAGGGCACGGTCGAGCCGATGTAGCCCCACGCATAGCCCGAGCTGGACACGGCATCCATGCGCTCGTCGGTGGTGATGTCGGGCAACATGGCGTCGTAGAACGTCATGGACGAGTTGAGGCCGATGGTGCACAGCACGTAGACGGTCAAAAACGCCATGGCAGACATGGGGATGGCCTGCGCCAGGCAAAGGACCAAGCCGGTGAGGAAAAAGCCCAGGAAGAACTTGATCTTGTTGCCGGCGTAATCGGCAAGCGCGCCCAGGATGGGCATGAGCATGGCGATGACCAGCGAGGCAATCGTCTGCGCGTTGCCCCAGGCGACCACCAGGTCGGCCGAAGAAGCGCCAGTATTGATAGCGTTGAAGTAGATGGGCACCACCGAGGTGTTGAGCAGCACGAGGGCCGAGTTGCCCACATCGTACATAACCCAGTTACGCTCGAGCTTGGTGTATTTCATGGACAGGGCCCCTTCGTATTCGCCCGATATGCAGTTAGTTCATCGTACCCCAATTGTCCAGAACCGCCGGTAAGGATTCGGCAAAGGGGAGCGCACGGACAAGTGAGTCGGCGGGACAGACCCGCATCCCCAACGCAGTTGCGGTGAAATAGTTCCTGTTTGGAAGCCTCGGAGGCCAAAACAGGAACTATTCCACCGCAACTTATTGGAAGGCGTGGACGAGTTGGCTTGCTATTCCTCGCGGTCGAACTCCTCATCGGCTTCGAGCACGCGACCGCTGTAGTTGACATGGCCGGTCACGGCCTCCATGTCACCGGTCTCGATAAAGCGTGCAACCGTGCACTCGTAATCGACCAGCGCGCGATCGAAGACCTCGGGGAAGCTCTCGTTCGAGACCTCGTCGGTAAAGGGATTCTTCCAGGTCAGATGACCCAAGTTGCCAGTACGCTCGGGCAGCTCGGTCGTCACGCGATGGGCAAGGCCATCGAGCAGCGAGTAGTCGTGCACTATGCCTTCGACCAGGGCAATTGCACGCGTCTTGGCCGAACCCGCCGGCTCAATCGTGCGGTAGAGCAGCTGCATGTCCGAGACGGCGGCACCGTACTCCCCCGCCGGGATATCGATGCCGTACACGCGGCCGGCAACATAGCTCATCAGTACGCCGGCAACGCGATTGATGCGGTCGGTGGTGACGATCTCGCCCGCCGGCGGATAGTCCTCGACCGTGGCGCCATCGCGCTTGAGCTGCAGCATCAGCACATCCAGGTCGCTTTCGAGTACGGCATGGACCTGGCTGCCCGAATCCTCCAGATCGAGATCGGACTCCACGATGCCAAACTGCTGCTCGTAGACAAAGGGGTGCGCATTGCGGTCGAGCACGTAGTGCGACAGCAGACCCAGCGCGAAGGCGCGACCCAGGTTGGCATCGCGCGGAAGCAGATGAGACACGCCGTCGCGCAGGCACGAGAACTGGCGCGACATACGCGAGCGGTGCATAACCTGCGCCAGCAGCGTGCAGTCGGAAACGCGGGGCGTCAGGATGTGGAAGAAAAACGGGTCGGGACCCTGGTTGCCCAGGATAAAGGCGATGCGCTCCTCGTCGGACGTGATGACGCCCTGCGGAAGACGGTCAATGCTTTCCTCGCCAAACAAATGATGGGTGATAAGCGCAGGCATGATAATCCTTTCGATTTCATTCGATGCAATCCATTATGCCCACCCCACAGCCATGCCAAACCTACGGTGCCAAACGATGACACGCGGGCTCTTATGCAAGCCCCAAGTGCGACTTGACCTCGGCGGCGCGACGACGGGACACCGGCACCGTCGAGTCCACGCGATCGAGCCTCAACTCCATCAGGCCCGTGGAGCCGACTTCAACGTTATGCACGTCCTCCAAATTGACCAGATAGCTGCGATGGACGCGGATGAAGCCCTCGAGCGCCAAGCGCCGCTCAAGCGAGGAGATCGATTCGTTGATGAGGTACGTCCCCTCGGGACAGATGGCGTTGCAAAAATCGGCGCGCGCCTCAAAGTAACAGACATCCGCAACGGGAATGAACACCTTCTTGCCCCCGCGATCTGCCGTCAAGCGCAGCGGCTGGCGCGGAGCCTGGACGACGCGGCGGACGCCCAAGGCAGCCTCAATCTTGTCGAGTGCCTTCGTCAGGCGCGCGTCCTCAACGGGCTTGACCACGTAGTCGACGGCATCGAGGTTATAAGCATCGGCAGCGTACTCGGCAAACGCCGTCACAAAGACCACCAGCGGCGGTCTTTTTAGGTTCTGCAACGTCTCGGCAAGCTCAATCCCCGAGCGGCCCGGCATGGTAATGTCCAAGAACAGCACGTCGGGCTTGTTCGACAGAATCGATTCCACCGCCTCGGTAACATTGCCCGCCTCGGCAATCTGTCCCACGCGCGCATCCCTCTCTAACAGATAGCGTAGTTCAGCCCTAATGGGAGGCTCGTCATCAACCACTAGGATGTTCCAGCCCTCGGACATGTCCGCTTCCTCTCTTCTCAATACACTCGCATGCTACGCCGTCATCGGCGCCGGCTCATGCGGTTCACCATTCAACTCAACGATGACCTGCGTCCCCACGCCCTCCTGGGACTCCACGCGCATGCCGGAATCTTCTCCGTAAAAGAAATGGATGCGCTGAAGAACGTTAAAGAGCGCCAGCCCGCAGCCTCGTTTAATGGAGCCGTCGGCAGTAATGCTCTCGGGCTCCTCCCGTCTATGCTGCTCGAACAGATGAGCGCAGACTTCCTCGCTCATGCCGATGCCGTCATCTTCGACGATAATCTCCAGGCCGTCATCGGTCTCGAAAGCCCTTACATGAATAGAAAGCGGCTCGGTCTCGCGCTGCGCGTGCTTGATGCAGTTTTCGAGCAACGGCTGCAAGATAAACGGCGGCACCATGCTGTCGCGCACCTCGAAGTCGATATCGACCGAAACGCGCAGACGGCCGTCGCCATAACGGGCCTGCATAAGATTGATATAACGAGTGCCCTGTTCCACCTCGTGCTCGAGCGTGGTGAGCGTATCGGAGTCAGAAAGCGTCTGACGGTAATAATTGGAAAAGTCGATGAGCAGCGACCTGGCCTTGTCGGGCTCGGTTCGCACGAGCGACACGATGGTGCTGATGGTGTTGAACAGAAAGTGCGGATCGACCTGCGACTGCAGGGCGCGCAGCTCAACGCGGGCCGTGAGCTCGTCCTGGCGCTCGAGCTCAAAGCTCGCGAGCTGCGTGGAAATGAGGTCGGCAAAGCCCGAGGCAAGGGCCGTCTGGCGCATATCGATGCTGCTCAGGCGGGGATAGTACAGCTCGAGCGTGCCCACGCAATGCCCGCGCACGGTAAGCGGCGCGACAATGCCGGCGCGCAGGCGGGGAAAGTAGCCACCCGTCTCGGACGAGGCGTCGCGCGAAAACACACTCTGCTCGCCAGACTCAATCACGTTGAGCGTGGTCTTGAGCACGACCGGGGTGCCGGCGGGGCACTTTGCCGAATCCTCGCCCCAGCTTGCCAGCACCTGCCTGCCGTCGGTAAAGCAAATGGCCGAGGCAAAGGTCTCGGACAGGATGATCTTGGAGGCACCCAGGGCCGCCTCGGGCGTTAAGCCGCGCGACGTATAGGCGAATATTTTTGAGGCGATGGCGAGCGTGCGGTCGGTAGCGCTCGACGTGAGGTCGTCGGGCACCACAAAGACATACGAGAAGAAAAAGCACAGCATGACCAAGCCGGCAATGACGACAACGGCCGGAACGGGATTGGGATTATCGGTTAAATCCCAGATAAGCAGTAGGATGAGCAGTGGAACGACAACGCCAAGCAAAATAGCCTGGACCACATGCTGAGCGGTACGAAAGACCTTGGTCGAGTTATAGCTTT
Source organism: uncultured Collinsella sp. (assembly GCA_934646865.1). Taxonomy (GTDB): domain Bacteria; phylum Actinomycetota; class Coriobacteriia; order Coriobacteriales; family Coriobacteriaceae; genus Collinsella. Next base: position 20,558 of record CAKUEU010000006.1, read on the forward strand.
TGCCCAAGATCAGCCTATTGAAATCCACCGTCATCCCCTTCTGACTAACGCACCCATAGCAATAAAGAGGGCCGCAAGCGACCCTCTCCATTGCATTATGCAATCAATTTCTTTGATTTACATCCAGCCATCGATGAACGGTAGCCTACGCGCTGTACTTGTTGGCTTCGCCGAAGGTGCCGGCCTCGACAATCCAACCGTCCTTCATGATGACGTCCATGTTGTCGGTGTTGAGCACGTGGATGTCGGCGGCGACGTCACCGTTGACGACCAGCAGGTCGGCGCACTTGCCGGCCTCGATGGAACCGGTCTCGTCCTCGATGTGGCACATCTTGGCACCGTTGAGGGTGGCGCAGGTGATGGTCTCGACCGGGGTAAAGCCGATCTTGTCGACGAACTCGTACATCTCCTCGATGGAGCAGTTGCCGTACGGGGTGACGAAGGAGAAGGAGTCGGAGCCGATCGTCATGACGACGCCGCGCTTCTTGGCCTCGCGCAGGCAGTCGTAGTTGCGCTGGAGCTCCTTCTCGACCAGGGTGCCCTCGTACTTGTCGTGCAGCTCGGGGACGTAGACGGGCGGATAGGTGGAGTACCAGGTGGGCAGGAAGGCAATCGTCGGGGTAAAGAAGGTACCCTGTTCGGCCATGAGGTCCATGGTGCGCTCATCGATATCGAAGCCGTGGATCAGCTGCTCGCAGCCAAAGCGGACGGAATCGTAGGCGGCAGCGTGGTTGTTGTAGCAGTGGCTCCACACGGGGATGCCGACCAACTTAGCCTCTTCGATCACGGCCTGGATCTCCTCGGAGCAGTAGTGCTGGTCGCGGCCGGAGTCCCAGCGCCAGATGCCGCCACCGGTAGCCCAGATCTTGATGGCATCGGGGTTCTCGCGCAGGCGACGACGGACGGCCTTACGCAGATCCCAAGGACCGTCGACCTGGTCGCCCCAGGGGTGCGATTCCTTGTTGAGCTCCTGGGTGCAGTGGTGGGAGTCGCCGTGGCCGGCAACGCGGCAGAAGCCAAGGCCGGTAGCCAGAACGCGCGGGCCCTTGAAGACGCCCTTGTCGATGCAGTCGCGGATCTGGATGCCAAAGCGGCCGATCTCGCAGACGGTGGTGAGGCCGTGGGTGAGGCAGTCATAGGCCTGCTTGACGGCGACGGCCTGCTTCTCGAGGAGCGGCTGCATGACCCAGTCGGTGTCATCGTCGGTCAGGTTGCCCGAGAAGTGCAGGTGGGTGTCGATCAGGCCGGGAAGGACGGTCTTGCCGGCGGCGTCGATAACCTCAACGCCCTCGGGAAGGTCCTGCATGGCACCGGCGTACTCGATCTTGCCGTTGTCGTCGACGAGAACAAGGGAGTTCTCGACCGGCTCGGCGCCGGTGCCGTCGATGAGCTTGCCGCCAACGATTGCATACTTAGTGGACATGGTTCCTCCTTATGGATCCATATAGTGGGCGAGGCCGTGTTGGGTTAAGGCCTCACAAAGCTACCCAAGTGGTGCCGGGTTCGGTGCGCGGAAGAGAGGGTCCCGCGCACCTGATCCGCCCCGGCTAGGCGTTACTTTTTGCGGGAATTGGTGAAGGCCATGAGAGCCAGGCCGATGGCCAGCCAGCCGATCACGATGCTCCACTCCACCATGTTGAGGGAGGCGGGAGAGAACGGGATCACGAGCAGGCCAATGATGATGGCGCAGGCGCCGATAGCGAGGCAGATGCCAAACTTGCCACCGGGCACCTCGTAGGGACGAGGCAGGTCGGGCTCGGTAAAGCGCATGCGCAGGCAAGCGAGGGCGACCATACCGCAGGAGAAGATAAAGGCGAGAGCCGACACGTTGGTCAGAGGGATGAGCATGTTCTTGCCCAGGAACGGACCGACGACGGTGATGACGCCCAGGACGACGCAGGCGAGCTTGGGAGCGCCGGAGTTGGGATCGACCTCGGCGAACTGCTCGGGCAGCTGGCCCTTGCGGCCCATGGCGAGCATGATGCGGCTCGTGGCGCCGTAGAAGGAGTTCATGGGGCCCATGGGTCCAAGCGTGGCGATGACGAGCATGGCCAGGTACAGGAGCATGTTGATGCCCTTAAGGCAGGCGAGCGCGGGAACCGGGCTCTTAACGAACTCGTGCCAGTCGAGAATGGTGCCGAACGAGTAGATGCAGACCATGTAGAAGCCGCCGGCGGCCAGCAGGGCCAGGGAGATGATCTTGCCGAACTTGTTCCAGTTGAGGCCCTCGGCCGCTTCCTCAGCCTGCTGAGGAATGGTGTCGAAGCCGGCGTAGAAGAACGGGGTCAGAACCAGAACCGACACGATGCCGGCGAACAGGCTGGTGCTCTCGGTAGCGGCCTTGCCGCCGCCAGCACCGGTGACCTGGGAGAACACGGGCATGGCGTTGTCCGGCGAACCGGTGAACAGCGAGACGCCCATGGCGAGCAGCATGCCGCAGAGCAGAGCCTTGGTCAGGAAGGCCTGGAGCTTGGCGGCCGAGCTGGCACCGCGGAAGTTGAGGAAGATGACGTAGACTGCAAAGCCGAGCGCGATCAGCGTCGGGAACAGGTAAACGTCGGCGCCCAGGATGGTGTAGAGCTTGACGGCGCGCAGCCACTCAAGACCGGGCAGGCTGCCGAACATCTCGGACACGAGGGTCGAGATGGCGATGGCCTCCCACGGGCACAGAATGCCGTTGCCCAAAGCCAGGAGCCAACCGGTGATGTAGCTCAGCGTACGGCCAAAGCTACGGTCGACGTACTCGACGATGCCGCCCGAGATGGGGATGGCAGCCGTGAGCTCACCGAAAACAGCGCCGACGGGCACGAGGAAGATTGCACCCAAGAGGAATGCGATCATAGCGGGAACGGGACCGCCGCCCACAACCATCCAGTCGCCGACCTGCAGAACCCAGCCGGTGCCGATGATGGCACCAAAGCCGATGGTGAAGAAGTTCCAGAGCGAGAGCGTTTTCTTCATACCGCCGTTATCCTCGACTGCAACTTCCGCGTTCTTGTCCGCCATTATTCCCCTCCTTTCCTTGCTTGACGCCCCTTGGCGTCACCCCTTGCGCAGCCTGTCTAGCTGCGCGCTTTTATTTCGTGGCTTTACAATACGGCCTTGGAGCCGCGGCACCGCCTATAGCTCGACCGAAGGCAGAACCGCGTAACGAACGGCGCCGTTTTTGGGACGAACGGCTGGGGAGACCATTTGTCTTGGATGCTCATTTGCCTGTCTTTGAACCGACGCCGCCACAGCAGCCGACGCGCGGCGCGGCAACGTTCATACCGTTTGTAGGGCTTTTGGCGCACATACCCATGCGTCGTACATCTTTTTATGTAGGATAGACAAGTTACACACGAGGCAAGGTGATTCGAATGGCATACGGATACAACGATGGCGACCAGCGGCCACAAAGTGTGCGCCTTGCCGGTCGCACTACGCCAACGCCCAGAAGCACCTCCGACAACGACAGCCCGCAACGGCCACAAGAGCAGCTTGGGGCTTCTTCGCGGCAACAAAGCCGCACCGCGCAGCAGTCAAACCGCGCGAGCACGAGCACGCGCCAACGCCAGACCGACGCATCGCAGCCACGCCGCCATGATCGCCGTAAGACCGACTACTACGTTAAGCGCTCCTTTTCGCAACCCCAACGCGGCCGCGGCAGCTCGGGCTCTCATCCCGCGCCACATGCCAATAGCCATGGACTGCCAGTCCGCCGCCTTCGCCTTGCGCTTTGTTCCATTGCTGCCTGCCTGGCCTTTTTGTTCTTGGGGTCCTGCATCTCTCACGGCTCAGCCGGTCTTGAACCGACCGCCGAGGATAAGCTGCTCAAGGCCCCGGTCGCTCCCGGCTATTCGTTTGCGTTCTCGACCCCGCGGTCGCAATGGCAAGCCGGCACCATGCCTCATATCTACCAAATTGACCCCGCATGGTCGGAGCTCCCCTACGCCGGCGGCACCATTCGCGAAAATGCCTGTGGCCCCACCTGCCTCACCATGGTCTACATATTTAAGACCGGCCACACCGATAAGACGCCGGTCGATATATGCGCACTGGCCGAAGCCGGCAACTACGCCCCCACCGGCGCCACCGAATGGTCGTTTATGACAGGAGGCGCGTGGCAGCTGGGACTCAACGGAACGCAGCTCTATAACGATCGCGACTCGATGACCCAGGCGCTTCGCTCGGGTGCGCCCATCATCGCTGCAGTGCGCCCCGGCACCTTTACCAGCGTGGGACACTACATCGTGCTCTACGGTATCGATGACGCCAACCAGATTGGCGTCTACGACCCCAACTCGGCCAGCCGAAGCGCCCGCCGCTGGGGCGTCGTAGAGGTCCTCAACGAAGTCGAAGCCATGTGGGCCTACTACTAGTCATTGGGGACGTTCTTAAATGACTAGGTGGATAGCAAAAGCCCCGCAGCCGGAGCGGACTGCGGGGCTCATGAAGAGAGGCTAGTTTGTGGGCGCTTTGCCTAACGCCCACGAGAGAGGCAACAGAGTAGAAACTACTCGTGGATGCGGGTACCGGAGAGGCCGGCCATGGTCTCGGCGGCCTTGTCCAGAGCGCCGATGATGCAGGTGCGGCCCTTGCGGGAACGGGCGAACTTGATGGCGGCGCGGACCTTGGGCTCCATGGAACCCTTGCCGAACTGGCCCTCGTCGGCCAGGCGCTCGGCCTCGTCGGCGGTGATGTCCTCGAGCTCCTCCTGGTTGGGCTTGCCGAAGTTGATGGCGACATGCTCGACGGCGGTCAGCAGGAACAGGACGTCGGCGTCGCAGTCCTCTGCCAGCAGCTCGCCGCCCAGGTCCTTGTCGATGACGGCGGGGACGCCCTTGTAGCAACCCTTGTTCTCGTAGTCGCGAACGACGGGGATACCGCCGCCGCCGCAGGCGATGACGATGAACTCGTTGTCGAGCAGGTTGAGGATGGAGTCGGCCTCGACGATCTTCTTGGGATCGGGGGAGGCGACGACGCGACGCCAGCCGCGACCGGAATCCTCGACGAAGACCTTGGAGGGATCCTCGGCCATGAACTCCTTGGCCTGCTCCTCGGTGTAGAAGGGGCCGATGGGCTTGGTCGGGTTCTTGAACGCGGGGTCGTCCGGATCGCACTCGATCTGGGTGACGACGGAGGCGGCGTGCCAACGCTTATAGCGCTTGTGCATCTCGCGGCCGATGCCCTGCTGCAGGTGATAGCCGATGTAGCCCTGGGACATGGCGCCGCACTCGGGCAGCGGCATCTCGGGGGTGCCGATGGCGTCGTGGGCGGCGGCGAAGGCGTTCTGGATCATGCCGACCTGCGGGCCGTTGCCGTGGGTGATGATGATCTCGTTGCCCTGCTCGATAAGGCCGAGAAGAGCGTGAGCGGTGTTGCTCACGGCCTCGATCTGCTCAACGGGGTTGTTGCCGAGGGCGTTGCCGCCAAGGGCGACGACAATACGATCGGGCTTGCCAAGAGGCTTAGACATTGCTGGAATCCTTTCTGTAAAAGGCCTACAACCCATTAATAACCCGCGTCCGTGCGATACGCGAGTTTATTAAGGTTTATATTCTCTTTATCGCTCATTTTATTCATTTTGAAAATAGTTGAACGGTGAACGGTCGTTTTTATCCGCTCAGCGTACAGAACCCCTGCTCAGACATATCTACGCCATTTACGTGCGACTTTATTTAAATAGAGCGAGGATTAGGCGGGATTATGCAAACTATATCTTTGCTAAACACAAAACGGACAGCGCAAAATCTTACTCGCACTATACGAGATTCTATGCACTTATTGAACGAGTATGCACCCCTGCAAAAACAAGCGGCTTTTCATCCATCAAAAGGAATAACCAAGAAGTCCTCGCCGCGCGTTTCGCGGCAAAGGGACAGAAGGCAGCAACGACCAAGTCCCCCTCTATACCCAAAGTGGCGCGCCTTTCGCGGCAAAGCCGCGAAACAGCGCCCGGGACAAAAGGCCCCCACAACCACGTCCTTCATTCAGCCCCACAATCCGAGGACGTAGTCGTAGCAGGATCTGAGGGCTAACCTTCGCGGACACTCCGCAGGACGAAAGAACCCCCGCCGCACGTAGTGCGCAGCGGGGGTTCTTTCATGTCCGAGGACGTCCGCGAAGGTTAGCCCTCAGATCCTGCGGTGAGAGACCTAGGCCTCGTTGTACACCGTCTTGAGCTTCAGCAGGTGCTGGTAGCGGTCCATAGCGGCCTGCTCGTTCTCCTTGAAGAGCTCCTCGGCGCGCTCGGGGAAGGAACGCGTCAGCGAAGCGTAACGGGCCTCGTTCATCAGGAACTCCTGATAACCGCCCGCGGGCTCCTTGGAATCGAGCGAGAACTTCTTGCCGGCAGCAGCCTCGGGGTTGAAGCGGAAGAGGTTCCAGTAACCGCACTCGACAGCCTTCTTCATCTCGGCCTGGCAGTTCTGCATGCCGCCCTTCTTGATGGAGTGCATCTCGCAGGGGCTGTAGCCGATGATGAGGGACGGGCCGTCGTAGGCCTCGGCCTCGTGGATGGCCTTGAGGGTCTGAGCCGGGTTGGCGCCCATGGCGACCTGCGCCACGTAGACGTAACCGTAGCTCATGGCAATCTCGGCCAGAGACTTCTTCTTGGTCACCTTACCGGCAGCGGCGAACTGAGCGACCTGGCCCAGATTCGAGGCCTTGGAGGCCTGACCGCCGGTGTTGGAGTAAACCTCGGTGTCGAAGACGAAGACGTTGACGTTGTGGCCGGAAGCCAGGACGTGGTCCAGACCACCGAAGCCGATGTCGTAGGCCCAACCGTCGCCGCCGAAGATCCAGAAGGACTTCTTGGTGAGGTAAGCCTTGTCGGCGAGGATCGCCTTGGAAGCGTCGCAGCCGCACTTCTCGAGCTCGGCAACGTAGGCAGCGGCAGCGGTCTTGGAGGCCTCGGTGTCGTTGACGGAGTCAATCCAAGCCTGGCCAGCGGCCTTGAGCTCATCGGACGGGCCATCGGCAGCGATGATGTCCTGGGTAGCGGCAATCAGCTTGTGCTGAACGGCCTCGTAGCCCACGGCCATGCCCAGACCGTGCTCGGCGTTGTCCTCGAACAGGGAGTTGTTCCACGCCGGGCCGTGGCCGTCCTTGTCCTTGCAGTAAGGAGCGGTGGCAGCGGGGTTGCCCCAAATGGAGGAGCAGCCGGTGGCGTTGGAGATGAACATGCGGTCGCCGGCGACCTGGGTCACCAGACGTGCATAGGCGGTCTCGGCGCAGCCGGCGCAGGAGCCAGAGAACTCCAGGTAGGGCTGCTTAAACTGGCTACCCTTGACGTTAGCCGCGATGAGCTCCTTCTTCTCGGAGACGTTCTCGACCATGTAGTCCCAAACGGGCTGCTGGTCCATCTCCTGCTCGGTGGGAACCATCTCGAGGGCGCCCTTGGGGCAGACCTTGACGCAGTTGGTGCAGCCCATGCAGTCGAGCGGGGACACAGCCATGGTGAACTTCATGCCCTTGGCCTTGGGGCCCATAGCGTCGAGCGTGCGGGTAGCCTCGGGCGCGGCGGCAGCCTCGTCCTCGGTCATCGCGAACGGACGGATGGTGGCATGCGGGCACACATAGGCGCACTGGTTGCACTGGATGCACTTGGTCTCGTCCCAGTGGGGAACGACCACGGCGACGCCGCGCTTCTCGTATGCGGAGGCGCCCAGCTCAAACTGGCCGTCGGCGCAATCGACGAAGGCGGAAACAGGCAGGCTGTCGCCATCCATGCGATCGATGGGCTCGAGCAGGTTCTTGACCTGCTGGGCGATGGCGGACTTGGTCTCCTCGGAGAGCTCGACGGGAGCGGCATCCTCGGCGGTTGCCCAGTCGGCCGGAACCTCGAACTTACGGAAGGCGGTAGCGCCGGCATCGATGGCCTTGTGGTTGGCGTCGACGATGGCCTGGCCCTTCTTCATGTAGGACTTGGTAGCCGCGTCCTTCATGTACTGCAGGGCGTCCTCGGCGGGCAGGACCTTGGCCAGCGCGAAGAAGGCGGACTGGAGCACCGTGTTGGTGCGCTTGCCCATGCCGACCTTGGCGGCCAGGTCGATAGCGTCGATCAGGTAGACGTTGACGTTGTTGTTCGCGATGTAGCGCTTGGCCACGGCGGGCATGTGCTCGGCGAACTCCTCGTCGCTCCACTGGCAGTTGACCAGGAAGGTGCCGCCCGGCTTGACGTCGCGGACCATCTTGAAGCCCTTGACGATGTAGCTGGGGTTGTGGCAGGCGACGAAGTCGGCCTTGGTCACGTAGTACGGCGAGCGGATCGGGGAATCACCAAAGCGCAGGTGCGAAACGGTGACGCCGCCGGTCTTCTTGGAGTCGTACTGGAAGTAGGCCTGGACGTACTTGTCGGTGTGGTCGCCGATGATCTTGATCGAGTTCTTGTTGGCGCCGACGGTACCGTCGCCACCCAGACCCCAGAACTTGCACTCGATGGTGCCGGGGGCTGCGGTGTTGGGCGCATCCTCGGCCTCGGGCAGGCTCAGGTTGGTCACGTCATCGACAATGCCGATGGTGAACTCGCGCTTGGGCTCGTCAGCCTTGAGCTCCTCGAAGACAGCGAACGCGGACGCGGGAGGCGTGTCCTTGCTGCCCAGGCCGTAACGGCCGCCGACGACCTTGATGCCCGTCTTGCCGGCCTCGTAGAGAGCGGAGACGACATCCTGGTAGAGCGGCTCGCCGATGGAACCCGGCTCCTTGGTGCGGTCCATGACGGCGATCTTCTGGACGGTCTCGGGGAGAACGTCGACGAAGTGCTTGATGGAGAACGGACGGAACAGACGGACCTTGACCAGACCGACCTTCTCGCCGTGAGCGTTGAGGTAGTCGATGACTTCCTCGAGCACGTCGCAGAAGGAGCCCATGCACACGACGACGCGATCAGCATCGGGAGCGCCGTAGTAGTTGAACAGGCCGTAATCGGTGCCGAGCTTCTCGTTGATCTTCTTCATGTAGCCCTCGACGACGGCGGGAAGCTCGTCGTAGACCTTGTTGCAGGCCTCGCGGTTCTGGAAGAAGATGTCGCCGTTCTCGTGGCTACCGCGGGTGTGCGGGTGCTCAGGGTTGAGCGCGTGGTCGCGGAAAGCCTGGACGGCGTCCATGTCGCACATCTCGGCCAGATCCTTGTAGTCCCACATGGCGACCTTCTGGATCTCGTGGCTGGTGCGGAAGCCGTCGAAGAAGTTAAGGAACGGGGTCTTGCCCTCGATGGCGGCAAGGTGAGCCACCGGCGAGAGGTCCATGACCTCCTGGACGTTGCCCTCGGCGAGCATGGCGAAGCCGGTCTGGCGGCAGGCCATGACGTCGGAGTGATCACCGAAGATGTTCAGGGCGTGCGAAGCGACGCAACGCGCGGAGACGTGGAAAACGCCTGGGAGCTGCTCGCCCGCGATCTTGTACATGTTCGGGATCATCAGGAGCAGGCCCTGAGAAGCCGTGTAGGTGGTGGTCAGAGCACCGGCACCCAGCGAACCGTGAACGGTACCGGCTGCACCTGCCTCGGACTCCATCTCGACGACCTTGACCGGGGTGCCGAAGATGTTCTTGCGACCCTGGGCCGCCCACTGGTCGACATGGTCGGCCATCGGGCTGGACGGCGTAATGGGATAGATTCCCGCTACCTCGGTGTACGCATACGAAACATATGCGGCCGCCTCGTTGCCGTCCATAGACTTAAACTTACGCGCCATATACCCCTCTCCTCTCATATAGGTATACAGGCCCCGGCGATCGCCGGGATGTTGGCGTGATGGGATTTTCGTTGTTGCTTCCAATCATCTGGCAGGCAGACTCAGCAGCAGGCACATGGCGTGGAGAGAAGGCATGCCGAGGCGAGGGGCGGCTGCACGCGCTCCACAGGCCCAGCTACCCGTCTTGCACATGACCGAGCGCCGCAAAGGCCGCATGCCGGATGCTCCCGGGCACGCCCCGGCGATGGGAAGCGCCCGCAACGGAAATCCGCATGCGGGTTTATTGTACCCCGCCGTCAAGTGTAATTTCGACAAATATAGGTGGGCGGTAAAGGTTTACCTTGGGTGACTATCGAACGCTCAGTGCCGACCAGAATATCCCCCGGGAACCATACGGCAGTTGCGGTGAAATAGGGACTGTTTTTGCTGCTCAGAGCCTTAAACAGTCCGTATTTCACCGCAACTCATTGAGGGTTGGCTAGAGGGCGCCGAAGAGGATGGCGTAGGTGGTGGAGCCGCCGAGCTTGAGCTCGTCGCCGGGATTGAGCTGGGCTGAGCGGCCGGGCTCGACCTGGATGCAGACGCTCGTGACCCCGTTTACCACCACGGTCCCGTTGGTAGACGACAGGTCCTCGACGTGCCAGGTATTTTGAGCATCGCACCAGATATGGGCATGGCGAGCCGAGACGTCATCACCGACGTCGGTGATATCGCCCTCCCCCGTTGCCAGCGCGCCGATCTCGACGCCTTCCTCACTCGGCTGAATCCAGCGCGGGGCACTCACCACAAAGCCGTTTTGCACACGCAGCAGGCCCAACGGATGCGCCGGCGCGGGCTCGCGTTCGCCCGCGGTCGTCGACATGCCAAGCGAACGCGGCGTGGACGTGCCTCCGCCACAGGTCGCGTGCGCATAGTCGATGGCATAGGTCACCGAAGACCGGACATCTGCCGAGCAACCCACAGCGACAAACAGCACCAGCACGGCCTCGGCGCGCTCAGCAGGCATAAGCTCTCCCGCCTGGGACAGACGATCGAGCGCGTTGCGATAGAGATTCGTATCCTGGTGACATTCCTCGAGGGCGCGCACCATGGGCTCACCAGCAGAGCCGCACACCATATTGATCACAGCCGTGGAGTCCATGGGATTGCGCTGGCGCAGGGCCAGCTGCGACATAATGCGCGCGGCCGAGGTGCCGTAATCGGCAAAGAAACGCTGCTGAAGCGTACCGACCGGCGCGCGAACGATAAAGCGCGAGACCCAGGAGCGATCGGCGGCTCGGCTCTGCGGGCTGCGGCCGTCGGCAAGCGGGCGGGACGAGAGCACCAAGCCGCACAGCTCGATATGGCTCAGGTGGGCTGCGCGTTTAAAGATGTCAAACATGGCCCCGCATGGGGTGAGCTCAACTTGAGATGCCATGACCTAGGCCTCCTTGGTCGTAGAAATAGAGTCGGACGATGCGTCGACGGGCCCGCCAAAGGCGCGAGCGGCTGCGGCTCCACCGGCAAGCGGTGTTGCCATCTGGCCTTTTGTGCGTCGCGGTGCCAAAGTGGGCAGCTCAAAGGCAAAACCAGTCGCCAGCAAAAACCACGTAAGCGCATAGGTTGCGATCAGGGCGGCAACGAGACCGCTCATCACGGCGCGCTGGGAAAACACGGCACACGCCGCCGCGACCAGCACCGGAACTTCACAGGCAGAAAGCGTCAGCACGCCCTGCAGGAATCCCGAACGGCGATCGCGCGCGAGAGCCCCCGCGACAACACCCGCCACGCCCGGCAGCGCCAATGCCAGTGCGGCAATGATACCCGGCAGCGGTCCGGACCACACGAGCGGCCCCAAACTCAACGTCATACGGGCACCCGACGCCAACAGCGCAGCCGACACCACGACCGCAGTCCAAACCACGCCGCAGACGACTGCCGTGCCAATCATCGCCGCACGGCGCACGGCGCGGCCGGACGCATCCATGGGGCACGGCGTGAGCGGCTCACCGCGAAGCGAGCGACCGACATTTTGCGCATAGTGGTCACAAAACGCCGAGAGCGCCGCCTCGACCGCCGCCGGTTCGGGACGGTCCTGCTGATGGCTGGACAGGCAGGCCATCACCACATCGAACAGCTGGGCGTCGACAAACGCCAACGCATCGCGCAGCTCCTCGGAATTCGGCTCGAGCCCCAGCTGCTGGGCCTGCTCGGCCGCGGCGAGCGCCACATCGGGCTCGCGACGAAGGAGCTGGGTCAAGTCGCATCCAGGCGCGTGGGCGCCGACGGGATAATCGGGCGGGGCGTCCATCTTAAGGCGATAGGGGCTGGCGATGTCACGCGTCTTCTTGCGCGAACCCGAGGTGCCCGAAGCACTCGGCGTCGCCTCGTACGGCGCGACGCCGGCAATGAGCTCGTAGACCGTGCTCGCCGCCGCATACACATCGATTGCCGGAGACATGCGCAAAACACGCAGGTCAACGATATCGTCGGTAAGCATCTCGGGCGGAGCGTAGGCGACCGTCGCACGGCGCAGCGTGGCATAGCGCTCGGTAAAGGACGCTTTGCCACCGGCTCCCGCCACGGCCGATGCGGGCTCGAGCGCCAACGACGAGCCAAAGTCGATCAGACACAGGTCAAAGCTGCCCTCGGCGAGCTGTTGGTCGAGCGGCAGACGCGCCGTGCGCACCATAATGTTAGCGGGCGAGATATCGCGATGGACAAAGCCCTCGCCCACCAGGTTCATACGGCACAGCAAATCAAACAGATCGCGACCCAGGCGCGCCGCCACAAGCGGCGACAAACGCCCGGCATCGTCTACGGCGAGTCGTGAGCGCAGGCGGGCGAGCGTCTCGCCCTCGACCCATTCCATGACAATCGCAGGCACGCCATCGACCTCGCCCCATCCGTAGAGGCGGGGAAAGCCCTTAAGGCCCGAAAGGGCGCGGTGACATTCGTATTCCTCGCGAAACGCCGCTTTGAACTTGGCGACCAGCGCCTCATGGGCAGCGTCGTCGTCAAACTCATCGCGCGTCGGCAAAATGAGCTGCTTGAGCGCCACGGCCTCGCCCTGGGCGTTGACGGCACGCGTCACGCGGCCGATACCGCCACGGCGCATGGTAGTGTCGTCGGCAAAGAGCATCGAAAAGCGACGCATATAGGCAGACAGCTCGTCCTGGCCGAGCGCGACAGCGGGCTCAAATCCGTCGACACGCGCCAGGCGCAGGCCGACCATGGGATCGCGGTCGAGCGATTGTGGCGTTGTGGGTGCAAGATCGGTCATCATAGGGCAAGCGCCGCCACATTGTTGTTGAAGTTACTGAGTGCGATATCGTCATCGCCGTAATGCCCGACCCATTGGCACAGGTTGGTATAGCAACCCCACAGATTGGCGTACTGCTGATACCACTTTGACTTGGGCGAGAATGTCTGGCGGCCAAACTCGGCGCGGATGACAAACATCTCCCCGACCAAGCTGTCGCACGGCCTGGGATCCCCTGTAGAGTTGTAGGTCGAGACCACTTCATTGGCACGAGAAACGTAGCCGTCGAGCATGTTGTACTTGGTCACGAGCCAGCTGTGGATGCTCTCCTCCTCAGCTGCCGAGAGTCCGTCAGAGCTCGCGTCGTTGCCAGCGTTGCCGCCTGTCGAGCCGCCGCTCCCAGACCCGCCGGCAGAGGAGTCCGACCCGGAGCCGCCGCCCGCGCTCGTCGAATCCGAGCTGGAGCTAGAGCCAGAGGCGTCCGAGCCGCCGGGCTTCCCCGACTGCTGCGCATCCTGACCCTTTTGCTGCTCGGCCTTGTTCACAACGGACGAAACGCTGTTATTGGAAAGACGATTGATAATCTTGGTGTTGGTGAGCACGATGGTCTTGCCGTTTGGCAGTGTGACCTCGTTGTCCGGAGCCTCGGCGCCATCTGCGTCGTCAACGCCAAACACAACGTGTGCGACCACGCTTGCCCAAGCATATCCGGTTGTAGTTCCCAGGTCGCTTTTTGCCTTGCTCCCCACATGGGCCTCGCGCGCGGCATGCGCCTGCACCATAGACGGCACGGTCATGCCGTAGGCGGAAACACCGGCCACGACCAGCACCAGCGAGCAAGACAGCAGCGCGTATGCTCGCGGCGCCAAGCCCAGTCGGCGTCGCATGCGCACCGCGGTGCCGCGCTTTGTCTGTGTGCCACCGGGCCGCATGCGCTCTCCTCCAACAAAAACACGCCGCTCGGGGGCGGCGCATCATTCAAATCCATGGTTGAGTGTATCAGCGAACCCAAAAGGTTGCGCAACGAATGGGCAAATTTAGGATGCGAGCGGAAGCATCCATGCGATAAGCGGACGCGAAGTATCTTTGTTGCACAACAAACCCACGAACGAAAGCCCAATTATGGGCACCCCGTGCGACAGGCCGATGGGCCATGGCACGGCGCACCCGGCAGCTAGATCGCGCGGCGGGCCTCGATGGCGCGCCCAAGCGTGAGCTCGTCGGCATACTCCAAGTCGCCGCCCACGGGAAGGCCGCTCGCCAGGCGCGACACCTCGACGCCCAGCGGCTTGATGGTACGGGCCAGGTAGCTCGCCGTTGTCTCGCCCTCGATATTGGGGTTGGTGGCGATGATGACCTCGTGGATGTCCTCGTGACCCAGGCGTGCCAGCAGCTCGCGAATATGCAGCTGCTCGGGACCGATCTTGTCCATGGGGCTGATCACGCCACCCAGCACATGGTACAGGCCGTGGTAGCTGCCCGTGCGCTCGATCGCCTGGACATCGCGCGGCTCGCCCACCACGCATATGCGGGTGGTGTCGCGCATCGAGTCCTGGCAGATGGAGCACTCGTCGGCCGTGGCGTAGTTAAAGCAGCGGCTGCAAAAGTGGACCTCCTGTTTGACCTCCAGAATAGCCTCGGCCAGACGACGGGCCTCCTCGGCATCGGCCTCGAGCAGGTAATAGGCAATGCGTTGGGCCGACTTGGGACCAATGCCCGGCAGGCGGCCCAGCTCATCGAGCAATTTTTGCAGGCTGTGATTCGCACTCATATATATGCGCGTCTTAGAACGGCATGCCCGGGATGTTGAGGCCGCCGGTGATGGCGCCCATCTGCTTGTTGGCGAGCTCGTTGACGCCACGGACGGCCTCGTTGACGGCGGCCATGATCATGTCCTGCAGCATATCGACGTCCTCGGGATCGAGCGCATCGGGGTCGATGGTGAGGTTGACGAGCTCCATCTCGCCGTTGACGGTCACCTTGACCATGCCGCCGCCGGCAGAGGCGTCGACGGTCTGGGACTTGAGGTTCTCCTGCGCGGCGGCAAGCTGCTCCTGCATCTTGCGGGCCTGCTTCATCATCTGCTGCATGTTCATACCGGCCATGATGGCTCCTTTACGTGCGGCCGCGCGACGAGCTGCGAGGGCAGCCGGGGCACGGCGGGACTTTCAAACTCAAAAATCGTACCACGGCGCGGGGCAAGCGAGCGGGGTGGTCATGCTACCTCAGTCGATATACATGTCCTCGAGCGCGACAATTCGCCAATCTTCGCGCGCGGCGAGCTTCTTTTTCGTGGCGGCGCTCACGTCATGCTTGCAGAACAGCATGAAATGAGAGGCGGCGTATCCCTTTACCAGGCCACGCTTGCTTTCGAGGTCGTCAATCTCTGCTGTCTCGTCAAACGACTCCCTATATTTGCACTCGCCGATTACCAGACGCTTAGAAATGCGGTCTGCAGCCAAGACATCAATGTCATCCTGGGCACGCTTGGCGGGATTCGTCCCCCACCACGACGACACCGCCGTCGCCGGAATTGGCAACTTGCCCTGTTTTGCCTGCTCAACCATCCATTCGGCACATAACGCCTCGAACCGATGGCCCAGGTATTCGTTCAGCTGCTCTTCTGGAAGCGCGTTGACGACCGCTCGCCCCAAACCCGCCTCGATATCGGACGAGTACGGCATGACAAACCGGAACCAAAACGCATAGCACGGCTCGGAAAGTCGGTAGATTCCGCGCTTGCTGGTTTCGATGTTCTCGCCAAACGGAACGGCCTTTTCGATAATTCCCACCGATTCCAACGCCCTGAGATAGCGAGGTAGTGTTGTCTGGGCAACACCCACGCGGTCGGCGATCTGCTTCGCGCGGTTTGCACCGGCAGCCACGGCTCGCAAAATCGAGTTATATATTGCCGGCTCCTGGAACTCCTGACGAATCAGGCCCTCCGGTTCGCCATATAGAAACCCCATGGGATCGAAGTAAAGGCGTGCCAGATTCTCCTTGAGCCCCGCGCTCGGATCCAGCTGCTGCAGATAGTACGGAACACTGCCGAAGCAGCCATAGAATTTAAAGGCATCTTGAGCGCTCAGACCCGAGAGCATCTTGGCCGCATCTTTGAATCCAAGGTCGCGCACCTTGATTTGAGCCGTGCGCCGGCCAAACAGAGGGCTTTTACGTCCCAGCACATTGCTTTCCATAAAACCCTGGTTGCTGCCGCAAAGAATGAGAAAAGCGTCCGTTTCCTTAAATGCCCTATCGATGGCGACCTGGAAAATCGAAGGCAGCGCCTCGTTGCGCATCGCCGCATAGGGAAACTCGTCAAACACGAAAATGAACCGCTCGGTGCGCGCCCGATCGGCGACGAAAGACAGCGCATCAGTCCAAGACAAAAATCCGCCAAGCGATGCGGGAAGATTGAAAAAGCTAGCGATAGCGCGATTAAAATCCGCAAGATTGTCGGCATCGCTTTGCTCGAGCGCAGTAAACGAGAGCGTCCGTTTACCGCGGCAGAACTCGTTGATCAGCGTCGTCTTTCCCACGCGCCGGCGACCATACACGACGGCCATCTGAAATGAACGCTGCTCATAAAGGGATTCGAGTTTTGCAAGCTCTGCTTCGCGCCCGACAAACATTATGCACTCCTGAATTATGCAAGGTTGAATAATTCACACTTGCATAATATCGCAAGCTAAACTTGGCAGAGCCGGAATCCGGCATTTCATGGGTGCCACTAAAACTAAATGCCGAACCACTGCTCGAGGCGGCGCGCATGGCGGCGGGGTATAATTTGATTTCCATAGATAGCAATTTGGAGGTGCCCCATGAATGCCCCCGACGTGCTCCAAAACATCCGCTCAAAACACCCCGTTGCATATTTGGTTCTCTATCTCTTTGTCGGCTGGATATTGCTGGTTATCATCACCCATGCCATAGCTTTTGGAGCAGAACTGCTGATAGCCAGCTCGGACCAGCCCGTCGTCAAATGGGAGACGACCGATGAGCGCACCGACGGAACCCGAACCGTTTACTACAACAGCCCGTCCCTCTATCAAGAGCTCAAGGTCAAGATAAAGGACTCCGAGATTGTCGATGCCGAGCCAGGCGTTTATTCGACAATCGGAGCAACCGTCAACGCTGAGCAAGTCGAGTACACAGGCAACCATGCGACGTATCGTATCGACCTCTGCATCCTAGGCCGACCGTCACGCACCTGCCTGCTCGAGTGCGAGATACGCGGCAACACGTTACACATGTCCGAGATACAGATGCGCCCGGACAAAGAGACCCCTGAAGAACTTGAGATCCCAAGTCCAATGAGTGGCCCTCAACAGTAAAACGATAGCTCGCCGGTTGTTTCTTTCCAACGTTTGCAAATCAGCGCATGGTTAGATGAAACAAACTGCATGATATCGCGTAAATCCCGAGCAGGAATATCGCCCTTGTTATGGGCCAGCTTGCATCCGCCGGAGCGGGTAAGCCATATCTTGGTTGCCTCGGCAGTGGGGCGCTTGACCGCGATATGCACATGGACAGGTTCGCCGTTTTCCCCTGTCCAGAAAAAGATGATGTACGGCCCGAGTCGGAAAAGACTAGGCATAGACTCGTCCGCCTTCGTAGGCAAAACGCAGGATGAGCGGGGCATTGTTGCGTACGAAATCATCGAGCTCTTTGAGGTCCGCTTCGCTAAAGCCCTCGTGCGACACCCAGTTGAATGCCGGCAAGATACACTCTGCCGTGTCAAAACCCCAATCGCGGGGACGCTCCACAACGACCTTTACCGTGTTGTCCTCACGGACTTCGGAATACGAAACCTGCGTATCGTCCTCAAGGCGGACATATTCCCACATCATAAGCTCGCTCCGTTCAAAGGGTCCTCTTCTTGAGCAGTATACCCGCCCGTGCAGCTACTCCACCGGTTTGAAAATGGTGGATTGGCCAAAGACGCTGCGGATGAGGGCTTTGGCCTCGTCCTCGGTCTGCGGGATGCTCGGAGCTGCGCCCCGGTGGCCGAAGGGGCTGCCGGCGCCAGGGTTGGACTCCCAGGGAGCCGCGGGGGCATCGTCGTTTGCGGGAGCAGCCGCGGCAGGCTTGGGCTCCGGAGCCGCGCCGGGCACGTCGAACGGGGGCAGATCGTCCCCGCTCGCATTGGCAGCGAAGCCGCCGACCATGGCGTCGTCGTAGGGCACCTGCTCGGACTCCCACGGCGCAGACTGCGTGGCAGGCTGGGCTTTGGAAGCGAGCACGCGCTCGGGCGCACGGGGCGCGGGCTCCGTCGGAAGCTTGCCCGTAGCGGGAGCGCCGGCGGGGTTGTCCGAACGCAGCCAGGGAGCCTTGCCCAGGTCGGATGACTTGGGGGCAGGAGCGGCAGCGGGCTTGGGCGTGGGCGCAGTGGCAGCAGGTGTGGGCGTAACGGGCTTAGGCGCCGACGGGGTCGGTGCCATCACCGGCGTCGCTTGCTGCGGCGCGCTGACGCTCGAGGATGCAGGGGCCGCTGAGGACACGGGTTGCGGGTCCGCAGATACCGCAGCCCGTGCAGATGGAGAATGCTCCTCATGTTGAGGAGCCGGCGTGCCACCCCCATCCAGGACATAGTCGACGGTGCGACGACCGAAGACCGCGCAGACCGTCGGCAGGACCACCGACTGCGTGTCGGCGCGACCGAGCATCTTGATGGCAAAGGTCGAGCCCGCGGGGAACGAGACCGTGAGCTTGGAGCCGTCGTCAGCCGTGGCGCGAGCATTGAGCAGCAGGCCCGCATAGGAGGCCTGACGGGCTTTGACGCGCTCGACGACCTTAGCCCATTTGCGCTGGAGCTCGCCAGCGTCCTCGACCGCAGGGGTCTCGGCGGCGGCAGCGGCGGCAACTTGGGCGGCGTTATTGAGCTTGGACGCAGGCGCCGGCGCGGGCGATGCGGCAGGCGTGGAAGCCGGAGCCGCAACGGGCTGAGGAGCCGGCGTGGGCGCAGGCGCAGGAGCCGCGGGCTTGGAAGTCGATGCGGGAGCGGGCTGAGCCACCGGAGCAGTCGCAGCGCCGCGGTCCCAAGGCATGCCGCCCTGGTGCGCGGACGTAGCGGCAGGAGCGGTCGCCGCCGGAGCAGCAGCACGGGCACCCGAGATGAGCGTCGGCTGCTGCGTCGCTGCAGGCGCAGCAGCAACGGGCGCCGGGGCAGCCTGAGCAGCAGCCACGCTCACCGGCACCGCGGCATTGGCAACCCTAGCCTCCAAACGCGCCACGCGCTCAGCCAAGGCCTCAATGGTCAGATCGGCCTCGGGACGAGCCAGACGGGTGCAGGCGATCTCGAGCACTAGGCGCACATCACTCGCGCCCCTCATCTCCAGCGCGGCATCGTCGAGCACCGTCAGCACGCGAGCCAGGCGGTCGGCAGGATGCTCGCCAAAGGCAGCGGACTCGGCCGCAAGCGCCTCGGCCTGCTCGGCTCCGCCCTCAAACAGCTCGGCACGGGCGCCGGCAACGCAGGCCACGTACACGTCGCGTACGTGCGCCACCAGGTCGCGCGTCAACTCCAGCAGGTCATTGCCCTCCTCGACCTGCGCGCGAATGAGGCCATAGAGCTCGGCAACATCACGTGACGCAATGGCGCGTGCAAACTCGCCCAGAATCTGGTCCGAGACCTCACCCAAAAGCGAGCGGGCGTCGTCCGCATGCACGGCGCCGTTGCCAAAGACACTCAACTGCTCCAACGTGGAAAGGGCATCGCGCATGCCGCCCTTGGCATGGCGCGCCACGATAGCCAGCGCCTCGCCGTCGTAGTCGAAGCCCTCCCGCTCGCACACGTAGGCCAGGCGATGCTCAATATCCTCATTACCGATACGGTGGAAATCGAAGCGCTGGCAGCGCGAGAGGATGGTCTCCAGAATCTTTTGCGGGTCGGTGGTGCACAGCACAAAGATCACGTGCGCCGGCGGCTCCTCGAGTGTCTTGAGCAGCGCGTTGAACGCCGCCGTCGTGAGCATGTGGACCTCGTCGATGATATAGATCTTGTACTTGCCGCGCACCGGGGCAAAGTTGACGGAGTTGATGATCTCCTCGCGCACGTTGTCCACGCCGGTGCGGGAAGCGGCATCGAGCTCGTAGACGTCCGGGTGGTTACCCTCGGCGATGAGCTCGCACTCCTCGCAGGTGCCGTCGGGCATGCAGCCGCTCGCGCCCTCGGCACGCGCCGCCTCGGCATTGCGGCAGAGCAGTGCCTTGGCAAGGATGCGCGCCATGGTGGTCTTGCCCGTGCCGCGCGGACCGCAGAACAGGTAAGCGTGGGACAGGCGCCCCTCGGTAATGGCGTGCTCGAGCGTCGAGACGATATGCTGCTGGCCCACCACGGACTCGAAGGTGAGCGGGCGATACTTTCGGTACAACGATTCCATGGGTGCTCCCCCGGGTATACTGAGTCTTGTTGCCGCGACGGCCATGCGGTCGCACGGCATACTGCATTCATAATAACCCGTACGGCGAGCCCGCCGCGATAGGAGTCCAAAGAGCATGGCAGACGCAGAGCCCAACCTCGTCCCCACCGAAGCAGCCGACCAGGTCGAGGTCGCGCTCGAGACGCAGGCCGCAGCCGATGACGGCATCCTGTACCTTAACGAGTATCAGTACGAAAACGACCTCGTCACCGATTTTGCCCGCCTGGTCGCCTCGCCCAAACGCCGCGGCTCCCTGTACGTCGCCGCCGCCATTTCCGCCCTGCTGGGCGTTGGCATGCTGGTGGCCGGCGGCAACTGGATCAAGTTCGGCGTCGTCCTGATCGTATTCGGCGCCTTTTTGGCCTGGTGGAGCAAGAATCTGCACCACACGCTCGCCCGCGACTATATCGACGCCGTCGAGGCCGATGAGTCCATGGGCGGCCGTTACCGCCGCGTCGCCGCCAACGAGGACGGCCTGATGGTCTGGGGCAAAAGCGGCAAGTCGCAATTCTTCCCGTTTGAGAAGCTCGATCACGTACTTGACGGCGAACGCATCTTTGTGGCCATGTTCGCCGACCAGGGCGTGACGATCCCCAAGGACACCTTCGTCCGTGGCGATGCCGAGCAGTTCGGCCCCTTCCTGAAGGCCCGCATCAACAAAAAGCTCCGCATCGAGACCAAAAAGAAAAAGATGAAGGCCGAAAAGGCCGCCGCCCAGGCCAAGCAAGGCGACAAGGCCGACAAGCCCAAGGACACCAAGAGCAAGCAGCGCAAGCAGAAGAAGGACAAGAAGAATCGCTAAGGCCAGGCTCTGACCCCAAGCCTCGGCTGCCCGCTTAGGCGAAACTTAGATTGACGGCGGAAACCGCATCCCGTTTTGGAGCTCCAAAGTGGGATGCGGTTTCCTTTCACCCGAGCGTGCTACACTAGCAGCATCTATGCCACCGCGAACGCTGGAACGGGCCACGCCCCGCGCCCGCCGCTCGCAAACGAACTTTAAACGCACGAGGGTTGGCCATGCCGCTTTTCTCGCAACATACCGCCCGGTTCTCGCCGGACGTTCCCTTGGAGGGCACCAGCTCTCGCGAGCTGCTCAAGCGGTTTCAGCCGCTCGAGACGCTTGCGACCGGCGGTTTTGGCTCCATCGAGATCTGCCGCGACACGCACCTGCGCCGCCGCGTCGCCATTAAGCGTATCCCCCTCACGGGCGGTGCCGGCATGCCCGCCAGCGACATCATGGACGTGCTGCGCGAGGCGCATACCGCCGCCATGCTTCAACATCCCAATATCGTGCAGGTTATCGACTTTACGCACGACACCGCCTATGCCTACCTGGTCATGGAATATGTCGATGGCATGTCGCTGGCCGAGTTTTTGCATCGCGTGGACGGCCATTCGCTCACCTTTGACGAGGCAGCCGCCATTGCCGACTCGCTGGGCCAGGCACTCGCCTTCGCCCATAGCAACGGCGTGCTCCACCTGGATATTAAGCCCGCCAACGTGCTCATCGACCACTCGGGCAATGTAAAGCTCACCGACTTTGGCATGGCGCGACTGTCGTCTGCCGGCGGCTTTGGCGGCTCGCGCGGCGGCACCATCGGCTACATGCCGCCCGAGCAGCTCGATATCGAGACCGGCACGGTCGACGAGCGCGCCGACGTCTTTGCCCTCGCCTGCGTCATCTACGAGGGCCTGTGCGGCAACGCCCCCTTTATGGCGGCAACGCCCGCCGACTCGCTCGACCGCATCATCGGCGGCGCCACCTACCCCAGCGAGCTCATCCCGCACTTTCCCCCGGGAGCCGAGGCCGCGCTCATGAGCGCACTCTCCCCCATGCCGCAGGACCGGCCCAACAGCATCGAGGCCTTTTGCGACCAGTTGCTCGCCGGCTTGGGCAGCGTGCGCGAGGGCCGTCGCAGCCTGGAGCAGATGGTGGGCGAGCTGTCGGATGACGAACGCGCGGCAGACGATATCGAATCGTTGCCCTATGAGGACGACACCATCGAAGTCGACCCCGCACTCGGCTGGGCGGGCACGCGCTGGAGCCACGCGCGCGATTACACCATGCGCGCCATCTCGGCCCTCTCGTGTGGTGCCTTTAGCTTTTTGCTCATGCAGGCGGCTGGCGTCGCGGCGCTTCCCGGACTTATCGCCGCGGCCATCGCGATTGGGGCGGCCGCCGGCCTGGCTCCGCAGATTGGCTCAGCCATCTCGGCCGTGGGCTTTTTAGTGCTTATGGCAAACGCCACCATGCAGGCGCAAGGCATCCTGTCGATGCTGCCCGCCGCTGTGATCTTTGCCGCCGTCATGTCCGGCTGGTGGATCGCCTGGGGCCGCACCGAAGCCGCCGCGAGCGCTGCGCTCACCTGCGCGGTGGCACTTGGCTGTCTAACGGGCGACGTCCTCCTTGCCGCCGGGGTCGCTGCCGGCATCGCGGCCTTTTGGCTCGGCCCGGCAAGTGCTGCCGCCGCCACGGGCATGGGTGCGCTTTTTGCCCGCCTGGCCACGGTCGCGCTTTCTGCCGGAGGCGTGCTGGGGCTCGGCAACGTCGCCGCAGCGCTGGGAGATGCGTTCCTCTGGGCCGCCATTGTGCTCGCCGCGGCGACAGCTGCGCTGACATCCCTGCTGCTCAATGCCCATGCCAAACGTGCCGAGCAGGGCTCGAACCTCGCCGCCATGGCCGTCTGCGGCATCGGCTGCGCGGCGTCGCTTTGTCTTGCACACCATATGGAAATTGCCGGCCTTGCGGCCGCGGTCGTCGTCAAGGCGGCGGTTGCGGGAATCCTATCCTCTATAATCGTTGGGATATGCCTATATTTGCTCGGATACCAAAGAACCTATACGGAGAGTGATCTTTCGTGAACTTCCTGAACATCTTCGAGGACCACGTGGCCGGCATCTTCGGTGCCACCCGTGCCCCGTTCTCCTTTAAGAAGCTTGCCAAGCAGGCCGCTCGCGACATGGAGGATCAGACTCTGGTGATCAACGGCGTCAATACCGCGCCGGCACTCTATACCATCCTGATCGCCGCCGATGACGATCCCATGCTCGCCCCGTTCTATCCCGAGCTTTCGCGCGAGGTCCGCGAGTTTGTGAAGGCGCAGGCCGAAAAGCGCCGCTATGTGTTTGTCGGCGAGCCCCTCGTTCGCTTTATGATCGACCCGCAGCTTCGCGCCGGTAAGTTCTCGGTCTTTGCCGAGAACGTCGACGCCCCCACGCTCGGCCGCCTGTACGAGGAAGAGCGCGCCTACCAAAATGGCCTGGGCCAGAACAACTCGGCCGCAAGCCGCGCCGCCAGCGCTCCCCGCGCCGGCAAGCAGCAGTTCGCCGCTCCGCAGCAGCAGCACCCCGCTGCCATGCCCCAGCAGCCGGCGCCCCGTGCCGCCGCTCCCGACCCGCTCGCCGTGGCCGATCCCTTTGCACCCAACGTCCCCGACCCCGCCGCCGCGCCCATTCCGGTGCCCCAGACCGTCTCGCGCGATGCGCTTGCCGGCATGGGCGGAGCCGCCGCAACTGGCGCCGCCGTGGGCCTTGGCGCCGCAGCCGGTATCGCTTCTAACATGGCGAGCACCCGCGTCCCGCAGCGTCCGCTCGCCCAGCTCGTCGACGTCGTGAGCGGCGAGAGCCACAGCATCACCTCCGCGCAGGTGACCATCGGTCGCGAGCGCTCGGTTTCGGACATCGCCCTGCGCGACCCCAACGTGTCGCGCCGTCACGCCCAGCTCACCTTTACCGGTTCGGACTGGTCAATCGAGGACCTCAATTCCACCAACGGCACGCTCGTCAACAACCGCCGCATCACGCGCTGCCCGCTGCGCAACGGCGATCTGCTGACGTTTGGCCTGAGCACCTTTGAATTTAGGGGATAGTCGCTTATGAACATCGATATCGTCCTTTTTGCAGGCCGCATCGTCCTGGTCGC
Organism: uncultured Collinsella sp.; assembly: GCA_934646865.1. Lineage (GTDB taxonomy): Bacteria > Actinomycetota > Coriobacteriia > Coriobacteriales > Coriobacteriaceae > Collinsella. The sequence continues at coordinate 44,819 of CAKUEU010000006.1, forward strand.
CCTGCTCTATATCTTCCTGTTCGCCGTCATGAAGACCGGCGTGGGACTCGTGCGCGGCCAGCGCCGCGACTCCGCTATCTGGACGATCGATGTGGACAAGGGTCCGCGCGGCATCCGTGGCATCCATGTGGACATGCTCGGCCCCGTCATCGTCGGCCGCTCGCCGTCCTCGGACATCTGCATCAACGAACCGTTTGTCTCGGCCTCGCACGCGCGCTTTTCGCTGCAGGGCCCGGCACTCATCATCGAGGACCTCAACTCGCTTAACGGCACGCTCGTCAACGGCCGCCAGCTCGTGGAGCCCGCGACGCTGCGCGAGGGCGACGAGGTCCAGATTGGCGATGTGGTCATGAAGGTGAACCGTCGATGATCGACGAGGAGAACAAGTCCGCAACCATGACCGAGGCACCGGCTGCCCCCGCAGCTGCGCCGGCCCACGCCGCTCCGGTGGACTCCGCGCCCGTGGAGCCCGAAGACACCGTGTTCTCCCTGCCTCTTTCGCATGTAACGCATGACTATTCGGCCCTCGCCGATGACGAGGGCGCAGAGGATGCCGCGGCAGCACCCATCGGAGCGCATGCTGCCGAGCAGTCCGCAGCGCCCGAGACAACGCCGACGCCGGCCCACTTTGCCGAGCCTGTCGCCACGGCAATCAACGAGAGCGCCGCGGTGTTTGAGGCACCCGAGCCCGCCGCTCCGGTGTTTCCCGTAGCCTCGGGCACCGAGGTCGCGGCCGCATCCACACCGGCGTCCGAGGCAGTGCCCTCCCCCGAGGACACCCCTGCACCCATGGCCCCGCAGCCCGCGCCCGCAAGCGAGCCCGTCGCAATTGCCGAGCCCGCCGCCCAGCCCCAAAGCACGCCCGCTCCGTCGCACTTTGCGACGCCCGAGCCCATGATTATCGAGCCGCAAGACGACCAGTCGGCCGTCCACGCGTCCGAGGAGCTCGACTCCCCGGACGACGCCGACGCCGCCAAGAGCACCGAGGCCGATACCGTCTCCCCTGGCGACACGGCGGAAATCGACGTTGCCGCCGTGGAAGCCAAGCTCAAGGACCCCGGCTCGACCATGAGCTTTGAGCCCCTGACCGAGGAGCGCATCGAGACCGACTCGACCTATGACGCCGGCACCACCACGCAGCTCATGTGGGGCGCTCGCTCCGATGTCGGCTGTGTGCGCCCGCACAATGAGGATTCCTACCTGGTGCAGTCGCCGCTCTTTTGCGTGTGCGATGGCATGGGCGGCCACGCCGCCGGTGAGGTAGCCTCTTCCATCGCCGTCGAGACCATCGCCAAGACAGCCCCGCAGTCTGCCGATGCCGCACGCCTGGCTGCAGCCGTCGAGGCCGCCAACGCCGCCGTGATCGAGGCGGCCCTCAACGGTTTGGGTAAGCCCGGCATGGGCTGCACGGCCACGTGCGCCTATATCGAAAACGACACGCTCGCCATCGCCCATGTGGGCGACTCGCGCGCCTACCTGCTCCACGAGGGCACGCTCATCCGCGTGACCCGCGACCATTCCTATGTGGAGGAGCTCGTTGACGCCGGCGAGATTACGGCCGACGAGGCACGCGTCCACCCCAACCGCTCGGTCATCACCCGCGCGCTGGGCTCGGACCCCGCCATGTACGCCGACCACTTTACCCTGCATATCGAGGAAGGCGACCGCCTGATCCTGTGCTCCGACGGCCTTTCGAGCATGATTCCCGATAGCGATATCGAGAACATAGCCACACAGTCCTCGACCGCGCAGATCTGCGTCGACAACCTGGTGGATGCCGCACTTGCCGCCGGCGGCCACGACAACGTGACCGTAGTGGTCGTCGACCTGGTCGACGACGGCGTTATGCGCGAGGCGCAACGCGTACGCCGCCGCAACATCACCATCGGCATGGTCCTGGCCCTTGTCTTTGTGCTGGCAGCGGCAATTTGGGCTTACACGGGCATCACCGGCTCGTACTACCTGGGGACCTACCAGGGCAATGTCGCAGTTTGGCGCGGCGTGCCCGGCAAGCCGCTCGGCCTTAAGCTCCACTGGCTCGAGAGCGAAACGAGCATCAAGCTGTCCGACCTGCCCGAAGACACGCAAAACCGCCTCAAAGCGGGCATTACGCAAACAAGTGTCGACGATGCGCTGGACACCATCTCCAAGTACCGTCACCAGATCGACGAGGAGCAGACCCGCCAGGTGATTGACGCGCAAACGATTCGCGACAACACCGACCAGGGATCGACTTCCGAGTCAGATTCCGAGAAAACCGCCGAACAGTCCGCCGAGGCCGAAGCCTCCGACAAGAACTAGAAAGGGAGTGCCGCTTATGAGTCGCCGCAACACCGAAATGCTCTTACTCATCGCCTCGGCGTTCCCCGTCATCCTGCTGTATGCGATGTACGTGCTCACCGCGGGCGCCGCTATCTCATTTGAGACGCTCGCCGTGCCGATCGGACTCTTTGCCGCCTTCGCTGCGGCGCACATCGCCGTTCGCATCTTGGCGCCCGGTGCCGACCCGGCAATCCTACCCATCGTCTTTGTTCTGTCGGGCATCGGCATCACGTTTGTGACGCGCCTGGCGCCCGACCTCGCCATCTCACAGCTCGTCATCCTGTTTATCTCGGTGGCATTGATGGTGGGAACGCTCGCGTTGGTCAAAAACCTCGATGTGGTCATGCGCTACAAATACACCTTTGGCATCATCGGCATCATCTTGCTGATGCTGCCGATCTTTATCGGCACCACGATCTCGGGCTCCAAGCTTTGGATTCGCATCGCCGGCTTTACCATCCAGCCCGGCGAGTTCGCCAAGGTCTTTATCGTGCTGTTCCTGGCCGGCTACCTGGCCGAGAACCGCGAGCTGCTCTCCATTTCAAACCGAAAGATCCTGGGCTTTAAAGTTCCGCGCCTGCGCCTGCTGCTTCCGCTCTTTGCGGTGTGGGGCGTATGCCTGCTCGTCGTCGTCTTCGAACGCGATCTGGGCTCGGCGGTACTGTTCTATACCATCTTCTTGCTGATGCTCTACGTTGCCACGGGACGCTTCTCGTACGTCATCATCGGCCTTGCACTTTTGGCCGTGGGAGCCGTGGGCGCCTACAAGTTCCTGTCGCACGTTCAGGTGCGTTTCCAGGTTTGGGTCGATCCGTTTAAGGACGCCCAGGGACAGGGCTACCAGATCGTCCAGTCGCTCTTCTCGCTCGCCGACGGCGGCCTGGTCGGCGTTGGCATCGGCAACGGTATGGCCAACAACATCCCCGTCGTCGAATCCGACTTTATCTTCTCGGCCATCGGCGAGGAAATGGGCCTTTTGGGCGGCGGCGCCGTACTCATCCTGTTTATGCTCTTTGCCGTTCGTGGCCTGACCACGGCCGCCCGCGCCAAGTCCGACCTTGCCGCCTTCAACGCGACCGGCCTTACGGCCGCCATCAGCTTCCAGGCTTTCTTGATCGTTGGCGGCGTTACCCGCCTGATTCCGCTGACCGGCGTTACCCTGCCCTTCATGAGCCAGGGTGGCTCCTCGCTGCTGGCGAGCTTTATCATCGTCGCGCTGCTGCTGCGCGCCGGTGACGAGGCAACCGGACGCGAGGCCGAACTCACCGGCACCGGCACCATGGCAGCCATCACCGACGACCAGGTCGCATCCGCCGCGGCCCCGACCGGCACGCGCTTTGCAGCCTCGTCTTCGTATGGCCGCGGCAGCCACTCCGCCGGTTCGCGCATGCGCCGTCGCCTGCTCGACACGCCCGAATCCGGCGTGCTCGGCCGCGTGGCACTCGCCAACCGCCTGACCCGCGCGGTGCTCGCCTTTACGGCGCTGTTCGCCATCCTTATCGGCAACCTCACCTATGTCCAGGTCATCAAGGCTAAGGACTACCAGGACATGCCGACCAACAACCACACCATCGCCCGCTCCAAGTACATCCAGCGCGGCTCCATCATCAC
>CAKUEU010000007.1 GCA_934646865.1 uncultured Collinsella sp.
TCTCTTCTTGGGGCATCGCCTTTCCTTCCATTCGTCACCTTCATTACTCCAACGACGAATTCTAGGCGGTGTCCCCTCCCTTTCAAGAAAGGGAAGAGGCGGGGCATGCCCCGCCTCTTACACCACATCTCTGCGCGCTACCATCTATGAGAAGTCCCGTCCGCAGCACTTATCCATCAAGAGCCTGCTGGAGATTCGCTAGAACGAAAAACGGATGGACAGGTGTGAACGGTGTACTTCATAGGCTCATTATTCGGCCACTTATGGGGGTACTTTTTGTTCCAATTTCGATTAATACCCCCACAACTGAGGCATTTCTATTCCTTTGCGGTGCCGTCGACGCTTTTTCGCTCATGCTACAATCCAACCATCAGAGATGAAAACACAGTCCCCGTCGGGTAGTCGTGGGCGTGCGGGAGTCCGCATCAGTAACCTGCCTCCTTGGTTGTCCCTTCTCTGCATGGTCATCTACATAAAGGAGGAACCAGCCATGCAGATCAGTGTGTCGTCCACCCTGACCGTATATCATGACGGTCAATTCTGGGTTGGGCTGGCGGAGCATGTCGAGGACGGCAGATACGGCGTCGCCCGCATCGTCTTCGGCACGGAGCCGTCCGATGAGGAGATACTGCAATTCATTGTCGGCAAATGGAATAATCTTTCGTTCTTCGGTGACGATCCGACTGAGGCGAGCAAGCCCGCGAGAAACCCCAAGCGGCGCGCTCGCGAGGCGGCGAAAGCCCTTAAGCGGCCGGCAGTGAGCACTAAGGCACAACAGGCGCTCGTGGCACAGAGAGAAGCGATGAAGCAGGAGTCAGCTCATGCAAGAAGCCGACGCCGCGCGAAAGAGGCTGATGCGCGCTTCGAGCAGAGAAAACAGAAGCACAAGCAGAAGCATCGCGGACATTGACCGCCATTTGCAGCAAGGCAAACCATATACAGCAGCGGCGTCAATTCCACTTGAAGCCGACGCCGCGTAGACGCTAATGGTGACGGCTATGCACGGGCACGGGCGCGCCACGCTGGGAAGGGCCGCGTAGCGGTCCAAGAAATCGTCCGCAGCCCCTTCTCAAGTATTTGGGACGCACACGCGGCGTTCAAAAATGCGGAGCGACTCCGCATGGCTCGAAACTGAGCCGAGGTGCCCTACTTCTCGCCCTCCATCAGCCCCACGATGCGGTCGATGTCGACGGCAAAGCGAGGCCTTCCCTCGCGCTCGTAGCGGTCGAGGTATGCCTGGCACTCGGAGACAATGCGCTTGGTGTTGCCGTCGATGATGCGCTGAAGCGTCTCGTAGTAGGCCGAGCCCTCGGTCCTGAAGCGGCGCTGGTAGGACTTGGTTATGGGGAACATCTTAATGTAGTGGATGCCGTGGCGGCAGCCGGGGCGCGTCGTGGGGCGGGGTGGCAACGCAAAGTACTGGTCTTTGGGCACGTTAGGGGCGATGTTGGAACGCAGCGGCACGGCGAAGTCCCTGCGCTTCCCGCGGAAACGCAGCCTCACCACCACGATGCAGGGGCGATTGTGCTTAAGCATGAGCTCGCGGTCGCCCTCGACGAGGTCGAAGAAGTCCTGGGAGATGGATACGATCTTCATCGGTTACGCCCCCTTCATACGAAGCGGGGCCCGCATCGCTGCAGGCCCCTACAGGTGGGCGATATTCTACGCCTTGCGGCACCCCGTCGCCCACGGAGGTTAAACGTACACGTAAGCCGTACTCTGAAAGCCGCGGCTTCCGGCAAGTAGTTTATACCACGAAAGGTCGCTTTCAATGCGCATAGCTCGCAAAATAACACTCGCTGGGCCGTCACCCCTGACCGTTACCCTCCAATCTTCATTGGAGTCAGCAGGTCAATTCATATAGTCATGGGGGTTTATCCTAAAGGGATTCAAATTTATACCCCCATAACTAAGGAATTTTCTACTCCCACTCAATCGTCGCGGGCGGCTTGGACGTGATGTCGTAGCACACGCGGTTGGCGCCGGGGACCTCGGCGACGATGCGGCCGGAGATGCGGGCCAGCACGTCGTAGGGAAGCTTGGCCCAGTCGGCGGTCATGGCATCGCTGGACTCGACGGCGCGCAGGATGATCGGACGCTGGTAGGTGCGCTCGTCGCCCATAACGCCGACGGACTTGATGTCGGGCAGAACCGCGAAGTACTGCCAGCAGCTGTGCTCGGAGTTGCGCTCGCCGGTCTGCTCAAACAGACGCTGGTTGTAGGCGTCGAGCTCCTCGCGCACGATGGCGTCGGCGTTCTTGAGGATCTCGAGCTTCTCCTTGTCGACCGCGCCGATGATGCGGATGGCCAGACCCGGACCCGGGAAGGGCTGGCGGAACACGATATGACCCGGCAGGCCGAGCGCCAGACCAAGCGCACGGACCTCGTCCTTAAAGAAGTGGTCGAGCGGCTCAATGAGGTCGAAGTGCACGCCCTCGGGGAACGGGATCAGGTTGTGGTGGCTCTTGATGGTGGCCGTCTTGCCGCCCGTCTTGCGAGCGCCGGACTCGATGATGTCGGGATAGATGGTGCCCTGAGCCAGGTACTTGACCGGCTTGCCATCGGTCTCGAGCTGCTGCGCCACGGCGAAGAACTCTTTCCAGAACTGCGTACCGATGATGCGGCGCTTCTCCTCGGGCTCGGTCACGCCGGCCAGAAGCTCGGCATAGCGGTCCTCGGCGTGGACGTGGATAAAGTCGACGTCAAACTGCTTGGTGAAGACCTCCTCCACCTGCTCGGGCTCGCCCTTGCGCAGCAGACCATGGTTGATGAACACGCAGGTCATCTGCTTGCCCACGGCGCGGGCGCCCAGCGCAGCCACGACGGAGGAGTCGACGCCGCCGGACAGGGCCAGAATCACGCGGTCGTCGCCGACCTTCTCGCGGAACTCGGCCGTCATAGTCTCGACCAGGTTGTCCATGCTCCAGTTGGGCTCCAGGCCGCAGATCTCAAACAGGAAGTTGCTCAGCAGCTGCTGACCGTACTCGGAGTGCTTGACCTCGGGGTGGAACTGCGTGGTGAAGATCTTGCGCTCGACGCACTCCATGGCGGCAACCGGGCACACGTCGGTGCTGGCGGTAACGGTAAAGCCCTCGGGCACCTCGGAAACGGCGTCGCGATGGCTCATCCACACGGTCTGCTCCATAGGCGTGGAGTTAAAGAGCTTGGCGCCGGCCGTACGCGTGATGGTGGCGCGGCCGTACTCGCCCACCTCGGAGTGGCCGACCTTGCCGCCGAGCGTCACGGCCGTGATCTGATGGCCGTAGCAAAAGCCCAGGACGGGAAGGCCCAGGTCAAAGATGGCGGGATCGATGGACGGAGCGTCCTCGGCGTACACAGAAGCCGGGCCGCCGGAAAGGATGAGCGCAGAGGCGTTCATCTCGCGAATCTCGTCGGCCGAGATGTCGCAGGGGACAATCTCGGAATACACGTTGAGGTCGCGGACGCGACGGGCAATGAGCTGACCGTACTGCGCACCAAAGTCGAGTACGAGGACCTTTGCGGAAGCCTTTTGATCCATGGTTTCCCCCTCTTGTTGGCGGGGAGCCGGTGCCCACCCGCGCGAATAAACGAAAACAGCTTTCATAGTGTACACGTTATATGGGGTTTCTCGCCCCTCGCAGCCATCAGCGCACGGCAAACGCACGACCTGGGCCCTATTTGACGGCGATTGAAGTGTTACCAAACGTTACAGATGATGTAATACGTTTGAACATTGGACGCCCTGTGCCACAATACTGCCGAACGACTCCGCCTCTGCGGCGGCAAATACGATAGGAATACCAGCATGAAGCGCATCCTTCTCATCGCCACGGGCGGCACCATCGCATCGACCGAGGACGGCAACGGCCTCTCCCCCGCCCTGACCGGTGAGGAGCTCGCCCAGAGCGTCCCCGAGATCTCGGGCCTCTGCGAGCTCGACGTCGTGCAGCCCATGAACATCGACAGCACCAATATGCGCCCCAGTGACTGGATGCGTATCCGCGACGTCATCGTCGAGGGTTATGCCGACCACGACGGCTTCGTGATTCTGCACGGCACCGACACCATGAGCTACACCGCGGCGGCGCTTTCCTATCTGATTCAGGACAGCCCCAAGCCTATCGTACTCACCGGCTCACAAAAGCCCATGGGCAACCCCTTTACCGACGCCAAGCTCAACCTGTACCAGAGCCTGCTCTATGCGCTCGACGAGCATTCGCACGATGTGTCGATTGTGTTTGGCGGTGTGGCCATTGCCGGTACGCGTGCCCGCAAGCAGCGCACCATGAGCTTTAACGCGTTCATTAGCGTCAACTATCCGCCCATCGCCTATATCCGTAACGACCGCATTGTGCGCAACGGACTCCATGGCACGCACCAGGGCGAAAACCCGGTTTGCTTCTACGACCACATCGACCCGCGCGTGTTTGTGCTTAAGCTCACGCCGGGCGTGAACCCTGGCATCCTCGACGCCTTGGCCGATAGCTACGACGCCGTAATCCTAGAGACCTTTGGCATTGGCGGTATTCCCGAGTTTGGTGAGTCCGGCGAGTCGTTCCAGGAGGCGATTTTCCGCTGGGTCGATTCGGGTCGCACGGTCGTTATGACCACACAGGTCCCCGAAGAAGGACTTGACCTGGGCGTTTACGAGGTCGGTCGCGCTTACGCCGATCACCCGGGCATTTTGCGCGGTGACGACATGACCACCGAGACGCTCGTGGCCAAGACCATGTGGGCGCTCGGCCAATCACGTGATGCGGCCGAGATTCAGCGCCTGTTCTACAGCCAAGTCAACCACGACCGCATCCCGATGGCGTAATCAGATATCGATCGGTATCTCCTATTCAATACCCTCGAGAAGATCTGACACCGTCATGCCGAGTGCGGGCGCAATCTTAAATAGAACTTTAAGTGTGAAGTTTGCCGTTCCATCTTCGATTCTGTCGAGATAGGGACGGCTGATTCCTGCTGCCACACAAAAATCGACCTTGGAGATACCAAGGTCCCTGCGCGTCTGCTCGACTCGCTTGCCAAGAATCTGTTTCGCACGTTCGTCCATGCAGCCGAGTTTGAAATGGAGCCGAACAAAAACGTAAACTATAGTTTACGTTTTGCCGAATACACAGGAGTTTTCTATGTCGGGTTCTTCGATTTACGTACGGCGCGCAGATTGCCGCCGACGCGACACGCCGATTGCTCTTGTCGTTATCGAGGCCGACCAGCTCACGCCCGACGAGCGCACGGCCTTCACGCTATTATCGAGTCGCGTCGACACGGCACTTCTCCCCAACCCAAAGCAGGACGAATTTGCAGCCCTCTGCCGACAGCGCGGCTGCGCATTCGACCAGGCCACCGTCATCGCCACCACACAGCACGGCCTTCCCTTGCTGCTAGAGGCTGCCGTCGCCCTCACGCTACGCGGTGCGGGATACGAAAACGAGGCCGCCGCCGATATGGTCTTTAAACCACGATCGAGCGGCGGCCTCGCAGCAGCCATCGAATATGCTTGCAGGCTCGTTGCCTAGAGGGGCAAGCTAGAACCCCAGCCCAAAGCCCGTACCGGTAATTGCCGAGTACATAAAGTAGACGTTGATTACGTTGAGGAACACACCCGTGACGCAGCCGTTGCGCAGATAACGCTCGCACGTAAGACGCGCCATCACGGCAGAGTCCTCGTTGTTCTTAGCCTGACGGCCAGCCGTAAAGTACGTCGCCACGCCAAGCAGCAAGTTGAGCACCGGCAGCGCCAGCAGCTCGTAGCTCTTACCCCAGCGCGTCGCCTCGCCGGCGGCGTTGAACTTCGTTGCCACCTCGGGTCCAATGTTGGGAAGGACACATGCCGCAATCACGAGCGGAAGCACCGCAAGCACGAGCAGCGCGATACCCATGTAGCCTGCTTTTTTACCATATTTGAACATGCACGTCGTCCTTACACGTTAAAACGGAAGTGCACGACGTCGCCATCGGCCATGACATAGTCCTTGCCCTCAATACGCAGCTTGCCGGCGGCCTTGGCGCCCTGCTCGCCGCCGAGCTCGATGTAGTCGTCATAGCCAATGACCTCGGCCTTAATAAAGCCGCGCTCAAAGTCGGTGTGGATGACGCCGGCGGCCTGTGGGGCGGTCGCGCCCTGACGCACCGTCCAGGCCTTGACCTCCATCTCGCCGGCCGTAAAGAACGACTGCAGACCGAGCAGCTTATAGGCCGCCTGCGCGAGCACGTCCAGGCCGGGCTGCTCCAAGCCCAGGCTCTCCAGGTAGTCGGCAGCATCCTCGGGATCGAGCTCGGAAAGCTCGGCCTCGATCTTGGCGCAGATGGGCAGCGGCTTGACGCCGTCGATGGGCGCCAGGTCCTCGTTGAGCATGTCCTCGTCTACGTTGGCCACATACAGGATGGGCTTCATGGTGAGCAGGAACAGGCCCTTGGCGGCGGCGCGCTCCTCGTCGGTCATCTCCATGGACGCGGCACGCTTGCCCTCGTTGAGCCAGGCAAGCAAGCGCTTAGCCACCTCGAACTTGGGCATGAGCTCCTTGTCGCGCTTGGCCTCCTTCTCGAGCTTGGGCAGCTGCCTCTCGAGCGTGCCCATGTCGGCCAGGATGAGCTCGGTCATGATGGTGTCAGCGTCACCGGCGGGATCGACGAACTCGCCCGTGCGGCCCACCTCACGCATGACGTTGGGGTCCTTAAAGTAGCGCACGACCTCGCAGATGGCGTCGGTCTCGCGAATGTTGGCCAGGAACTGGTTGCCCAGGCCCTCGCCCTCGTTGGCGCCCTTCACCAGGCCAGCGATGTCGACGAACTCGACCGTAGCCGGCACAATGCGGCCAGGGTTGACGATGTCGGCAAGCTTTTGCAGACGGCTATCGGGCACATCGACGATACCCACGTTGGGGTCGATTGTGGCAAACGGGTAATTGGCGGCAAGACCGGTCTTTTTGGTGAGCGCGGTGAACAGCGTCGACTTGCCCACGTTGGGCAGGCCCACGATACCGATGGAAAGGGACACGACAGCTCCTTTTGGTACAAGTATTTCAAACTGCATAAGTATAGCGCCGCCGCAGCATCCGGGCGAACCCGGACACCACGGCGGCGCAAATGAAGCAGAGATTCGGGTCGTTAGCTAGTCTGCGAGCTTTTCCACTTGGTCGAGCATCTTGTCGAGCTTAGCCTTTGCCTCTGCCTTGACCTTCTCGGCCTCTTCGTGAGCCTTGGCCTTCTGAGCGGCCTTTTCCTCAGCCTCGGGATCAACGACGACCAGGTTGGACGCATCGTGCTCAACGAGCTTGAGCGCATGCTCGGGGCAAACCTTGACGCAGGCGCCGCAGCCCAGGCAGTACGTGGACTCCAGCGCAAAGCGGCCGCTTCCCACCAAATCGCAGGCAAACGTAGGGCACACATTGACGCATTCGCCACACGACGTGCACTTGTCAAAATCGCACTCCGGCGTGCTCACCTGCATATTCTGGGCAAGCTCGGGGTGATTCTGCAGCGTCGAGAGCACCAGCTGGCGGCCGTGCGTCAGCGTACGGCGGCGCTTGGCCGTCGTGGTGCCGCACATGGTGTTGAGCGTGCGCTCGAGCTGCGTGATCTGGTGACGGTGGGCCTTCAGCTTCTGCGTCACCGAGGCAAGTGCCGCCGTCGCCGGGTTGAGTTTGGTCACGGTCAGGCCCGTGGTGCGGGCAATCTTTTCCATGTACTCCTTGCGCTCATACTCACGGCGCTTATGGCACTTGAGGCTCTTGGGGTCGACCTCCAAGCCCATGCCCGTACCGGCCCACTCCTCAGCAGTGGCGATGGCCTCACCCAGGATATCCTCGCCACCGGTGTTACGGCACTTATCGCACACGCCCAGAGGCAGGTAGACGCTCACGTTGGGATAGTCGGCCAGCACCGAGAACCAGGTCTCGGCCGTAATATCGCCCACGCAGGCAACGACGACCTCGTTCTCGCGCGGCATGCGCTTAAGGGCACGCGTGCAGGTAACATAGGCGGTCTCGTGGCTCGTAGCTGCCGAGACAATATCGTCGTAGAGGTTTTTGGGCGCCAGGCGCGGCGAGATAATCGCCTCGGTCGGGCAAGCGGCGGCGCACAGGCCGCACTTGCGGCAGGTATCGAGAATCTCGATAGCGTCTTCCTCGACCTCGATGGCGTTGACCGGGCACACGTCCATGCACGCGGTGCAGCCGCTCTTCTCGTTTTTGCAGGCTAGGCACGGAATGGTATTTCCGCGCGGACGCTCCTTATAATCGGCAGGATTCCACTGCGGCGCCGACGGATCGAGCGCGTCGGTCACGCCGCCAAGCGGGTTTTTAAGAAAATCGAAACCCTTGCTGATCTCGATAATGTCATCAAACAGATCGTGTTCCTGCGCCATGCGCGGCCCCTCCCTGAGCAGTGCAAACAAGCAAGAGATAATGATACGCTATCGGCCCACGCCTCGGGCAAATTACACGCGGAGCACCTTTGGGACAAATAGCCTATGGCCTATCGCCGCCTCGATTGCACAAGGTCAATCAAGCGCCAAACTATGCCTCGCACATGAGCTGCACGAGCTTTTGTTTGGTCACCTTGGCCTGCTCGTTGGCCATATTACGCTCGTTTCTAAAGATCGCATTTGCAACACCCTGCAGATCGGCATCGGAAATCTCGCCAAGGCCCAGCTCCTCGAGCGTCGTCGGCAGACCAACGCGTTGGCAAAACTCGAGCACCTGATCAAGCTCGGGCGCACGCTCCAGGCGCAGCTGCACCACCAGACCAAATGCCACGGCCTCACCATGCATGGCCCTGCACTCGGGCAGAATCGTCAGACCGTTGGCGATGGCATGCGCCAACGCCAGGCCGCCACTCTCAAAGCCAACACCCGAAAGCAGAATATTGCACTCGATCAGGCGCTCAACCGCCGTCGATATACGTCCCTTTTTAAGATCGCGCTTGGCAGCGACGCCGCACTCCATGAGCGTGTCATAGCAGGCGCGAGCCGCAACCAGAGCCAAGTGCCCTGGCGCGCCACCGTGCTCGTTGGTGCCGTGCGCTGCGGCGCACGAACGCGCCTCGAAGTACGTTGCCAGCGCATCGCCCATACCAGCAACCGTCATGCGCAGTGGGGCCGCAGCAACCACATCGGTATCGACCACGACCAGGTCTGGATTCTTCTCGAGCATCAGGTAGCGGTCGAACGACCCATCCTCGTGATACAGCACCGAAATCGCACTGCACGGGCCGTCCATCGAAGCCGCCGTGGGGCATACACACAACGGCAGCTCGGCATAAAACGCTACTGCCTTGGCGATATCGAGCATCTTGCCGCCGCCAATGCCCACCACCATGTCGCAATACTCGGCCTGGGCTTCCTGAGCCATTCCGACAACGGCCTCTTCCGTACACGGACCGTTATAAATCTTAAAGAACGGCTCGCTTAGATCTTCGTCCAGAAATCCATCGACGATCTGCCTGCACAGCCGATCCTCGGTGCCCTGGTCAAACAAGACATAGGCAGCGCAGCCCAACCATGACAAATACCTGCCCTGACGCGAAAGTTCGCCCGGCCCCTGAACATACCGGCCGGGGCCGCCATAAACCATAGGAAGCGCCATACGAGAATCCGCCCTTCATCAAACAACGATTGGTGCAAAGTAACCTGACCCCTTTGCACCATAGCAAAAGGGGCAAAACCATCTGTTGGCTTTGCCCCTTCCTTAGCTTGATTTACTCATCCATGAGATAGTAGTGACCCAGTGCGTCGGCGCCCAGAATGGCGTTTGCGACCATCTCGGGCGTCACCTCAAACGGCATGTTGCACATGGTGTCCTCGGGTGCACAGGCGGCCTCGGCAACGATCATGGCCTGCTCGCGCGTAAACTCGGCAGCGCCGAGCTCCTTCATCGTAACGGGAAGACCCAGCTCGATGCAGAAGTCCAAGACCTCCTCGAGCTTCTCGGTCGGAGCATCCTCGAGCACCAGCTGGACGATGGTGCCGAAGGCGACCTTCTCGCCGTGATACATGCTGTGGCACTCGGGCAGCATCGTCAGACCATTGTGGATGGCATGAGCAGCAGCAAGGCCCGAGCTCTCAAAGCCAATGCCCGAAAGCAGCGTATTGGCCTCGATGATGTGCTCGACGGCAGGCGTGAGCGCACCCTTCTCCAGCGCGACCTTGGCCTTGACGCCATCGGCCATGAGCGTCTCGTAGCAGAGCTTGGCGAGCGCCAGGCCGGCCATTCCGCCCTTGCCGCCGGCGCAGGTGCCGCCGTCGGCATCGTGCGTTGCCTGAGCCTCGAAATAGGTTGCGAGCGCATCGCCCATACCGGAAACCGTCAGGCGCACCGGGCTCGCCGCGATAACCGTCGTATCCATCAGGACAATGTTGGGGTTTGCCTTAAGGAAGAGGTACTTGTCGAACTGGCCGTCGTCGGTGTAGAGAACCGAAAGTGCCGAGCACGGTGCATCGGTCGAAGCAATGGTGGGGCAAATGATAACCGGGGACTCCAGGTAATAGGCGACGGCCTTCGCGGTGTCGAGGATCTTGCCGCCACCGACGCCGACGATGATGTCGCAACCGTTGTCGCGGGCGAGCGCAACCAGGCGATCGACCTCGCCCTTGGAGCACTCGCCGTTAAAGTCCTCAAACAGCAGCTCGGCCTTAGCCTCGGCAAAGCCGCCCTCGATCTTGGCACCGACGCGCTTCTTGCCCGAAGGCGTCACGATGACGAGGGCCTTAGCGCCGAGCGGCTCGACATAGGAGCCGAGCTTGGCGAGCTCGTCCGGACCCTGGATGTACTTGCTGGGGCTATTGAAAATTGCAGCCATAACTATCCCATTCTCTAAAAAAGAAAGGGGCTCCGTACGGATACGTGCGGAGCCCCTCGTTACGATAACAAGAGTCGATTAGAAATCGATGTCGGTGTCGTAGTAGCAGGCCTTGAGGATCTTCTCGAAGTCAGCAGCCTTGGTCTCACGCGGGTTCTCGGGCGTGCAGGCGTCCTGCTCGGCGTTCGCGGCGATCTCGGGCAGCTTGGCGAGGAACTCCTCCTCGGAAACCATCTGCGGGTTCTCGGCGTCGACCTTCACGCCACCATTCGCGTAATCCTTGATGGACTGCGGAATGTTGAGCTGGTCGTTGAGGTCGCGGATCTTCTGGACGAGCGCAGCGATGAGCTCCTCGTTGGTCTCGCCGGGAAGGTGCAGGATCTCCTTGGCCACGTAAGCGTAACGCTCGGCAGCACGGGGATCCTTGGAGTTCCACTGGATGACCTTGCCCAGGTACATGGCGTTAGCAGCACCGTGGATGATGTGGCCGTTCTCGAAGGCAGCACCGGTCTTGTGAGCCATGGAGTGAACGATGCCGAGCAGGCCCGAGGAGAAGGCGATGCCGGCGATGCACTGAGCCTCGTGCATGTGCTGACGGGCCTCATGGTCGCCAGCATAGGACTTGGGCAGCCACTCGACGATCTCGCGGATGCCGTGCAGAGCGTTGGCGTCGGTGAACATAGAGGCGAAGGTGGAAACGTAGGCCTCCATGCAGTGGGTCAGAGCATCCATGCCGGTGTGAGCGCACAGCTTGGCGGGCATGGTGTAGGTGAGCTCGGGGTCGACGATGGCGACATCAGGGGTGATGTTGAAGTCGGCCAGCGGGTACTTGATGCCCTTGGCGTAGTCGGTAATGACGGAGAACGCGGTGACCTCGGTAGCGGTGCCGGAGGTAGAGGAGATGGCGCAGAAATGAGCCTTCTGGCGCAGCTCGGGGAAGCTGAACGGCTGGATGATGTTGTCGAAGGACTCCTCGGGATACTCGTAGAAGACCCACATGGCCTTAGCGGCATCGATGGGCGAGCCGCCGCCGATGGCGATAATCCAGTCGGGCTCGAACTCGCGCATGGCCTCGGCGCCCTTCATGACCGTCTCGATGGACGGGTCGGACTCGACGCCCTCGAACAGCTTGACCTCCATGCCGGCCTCTTTGAGGTCGGCCTCAACGTCCTGCAGGAACCCGCCGCGGCGCATAGAGCTGCCGCCAGAAACGATGATGGCCTTCTTGCCCTTGAGGTTCTTCACCTCGTGGCGAGCGCCCTCACCAAAGTACAGATCGCGAGGATTGGTAAAACGTCCCATACTGTGCCTCCTAAACAAGCCCCTCTTAGACTTGTGTATATAACGGAGCACCCGATTGGCTCCGTTAGGACCGTTTTGTGCGTTGCCGGCGATGACAATGCACGATGTCTAAACGTCTCAACGCTCAGACAAACACTATTTTACCGTTCTGGTTGGTCAGTTATTCACCTAAAGCCGCCAATGATGAAACGTTTTTTCTATCCCCGAAGACCCTTGTGTGGCATCCATACCCCCAAGCTGGGCAAACGTTTTATCAAGGTTGACTACATATCCCGGGCAGGACGGTGCCCCTCCAAAATATGCACCGTTCGCCGCCAAATATCGACCGTTTGCGGCACCGTGATACCACTCGGTCGTCCAAGGTGCCGACATTTGTGCGACATCCGTCTTCGTGGTGCAAAGGTGCAAGTCCAAGTGCGGTACCCCCGGTGTGCCACATGCGGGTAAACTAGAACCTTATATAGAGACATTTGAACCCTAACCGCAGCAAAGGAGGCCCCATGGCATTCGACCCCATTCAAGAGGATTGCCATCGCCTCGTTCTTGAGGCCTTGCGCCGCGACAATATCCCGCTCACCGACGGTGCCGCCGTAGAGCGTCTGATGGAACAATTCACCCGCAACCCCGCACCGCTCATCGTGCACGACCGCGACCGCGCCGGGCACCTCATTGCCAAGGTGGTCGAGGCTGTCGACTACCGCATCCCCTTTATCCCCGACGACGCCCAGGCAGAGCAAGAAGAAGCCGCGGCCGAGAACATGCTCCGCGAGGCAGCTGCGCTCGACCCGAGCAACTGGGATGCCCAGCGCATGCTGACGGCGCTCACCGCCGAATCCAACGAGGAATACGTGCAATATCTGGTGTCCAAGTGCGACGAGGTGGAGCACGATCTGGCGCTCAAGATTGCCTCGGCGCAGGACCCCTACGAGCGCGAGGCCGCAGGCGACCTGACCCGCCGTCCCTACCTGCGCTGGCTCGCCGCCTTGGCATCGCGCGCGCTCATTAGCGGCCGCTACCGCATGTCGCTCGAAGCCGCAAACCGCAGCCTCGACTTTGCCCCCAACGATCCTGCCGGCGTCCGCCACACCGCAATGCTCGCCATGGCAAAGCTCGAATACCCCGCCGAGGAGCTCAAGCGTTTTCGCTCTGCGCACTCCGTGCCCTATCTCGCGAATACCCCGCTGCGCCGCCGCCCCAAGGATGCGGAGCGCGACCTGGACCCGTGGACGCTCATCGCGCTGATGAGCGCTGCCTGGCGCGAGCTGGACTACGAGGGCGCCGAACACTACCTGCGCATCCTTGCGCGCTCGTGCCCGCACGCAGCCGAGGCGCTCTACTTCCAAACCGAGTTTCCCGATGGCGTCTATGCCCGCGTCAACGTGGGCGTGGGCTCCACCGATGAGCTCGTCCTTGCCCTGTCCGAGGCAACGCCGGTGCTACAGGAGGGCCTGGGCGCGCCCGACAACGCCAGCTTTGCCGCCTGGGTCGCCACCAACGACATCGTGCGCTCCCAGATCGACGAGCGCATACTGCGGGCGGCCGAGCAGGGCTTACCGTTTAAGGGAGGAGACCTCTAATGGATCCGAGCGTCTACATCCCCGCCTACCTGGAGCGCACCTATCTGGCGTCGCACCCCGAGCTCACCGATGCAGCACGCGAGCTTGTCCATAACGACATTAGTGCGAATCCCCAAAAGTATGCGCAGTCCGAGCATGCTCAGGCGCTGCTGTCCTATGCCGGTGTTCATCGCCACCTGCTCGACGAGCTCCATCGCATCGAGGACATGGGCAGCGACGAGGAGTTTGAGCAGACGCGCAACCGCCTGTTCGACGATATGCGTGATGAGCTGCTCAAGATCGTCCGCATCGATGCGCTGGCCGTCGATGCCCAGCTGCTCGCCATCATTTTGGCGGACACGCCCGTCGACGCCTGCCTGGGCGACCTGATGAAGCTCGAGACGAGCGCGGCCGACTACCTGCAACAGAGCGTGCCCGGGTTTGATATGGAGGCCCCGCACTACTGGGCCAATAATGTTTTGGCCGACGGTGTCACCGCAGCGGACCTTACCGTGAGCGAGCCGGCCCTTATCGGGTGGCTCCACACGCTCGAGGCCATCTCGCAGCTGTGCATGGCGAGCGCCCGCTACCGCGCTGCTGCCAACTACGCCCGCCGCGTCCTTAAAGCAGAAGGCTATCCCACTCGGGCCGCAGGCACCGTGTTGCTCGCCCTCGCTCGTCTGGAAGACCAGGACGGCTTTTTTGCCCTGGCGCATCAGCTCGAGGAACAGATGGGGGCAGACGCACTCGAAAACTCTCCTTGGTACCTGCTCGCCCGCACGATTCTGCTGTTCAAAACAAACAAGATGCGCCCGGCGACGCGCGCGCTGCGTGAGTTCGCTAACCGTTGCGAGGGCGGCGCGTTTTTCTTGCTGAACCCCATGTACCAGACGCCGTATCTTCCCTGCCGGCCCGAGCCGCGCGACCCCTGGGACCTCTCGCACCAGGCGGTTTGGGAAGCCGACGGCATTATCTCGGACACCCCCGACTTTGCCCCCTGGGCCAACGCCTGCGAAGACGTATCGCAGCTTGCCCAGGAATTTGCGCGCCGCTACGGCTTTTAGCGACGCGATCGCCCCGACCATGTCATCTATGTTAGGAACGGCTTCATGAACCTCCGCTCATCTCTCGCCTGCACCTCGAGCGATATCGCCCGCTGGGGACTGCGCTCTGTCCTCAAACGCCAGGGTGGCGTGCTTCCCGGCCGCATCGCCATGAAGATCGACCCCGAGCTGCTAAGCGACCTCGCCGGCCTCGTCGACCGCAGCGTGGTGATTACCGGTACTAATGGCAAGACCACCACCTCCAACCTCATCGCTGACGCCGTTGCTGCCAGCGGCGCTACCGTGGTGTGTAACCGTGCCGGCAACAATATGGAGCCTGGTGTGGTGGGTGCTCTGCTCGAGGCCCGCGGCGGCCTTAAGCACGCCAGCAGCGGCAAGCGCGTGGGCGTTTTTGAGTGCGACGAGCTCTACACCGTACGCGTTCTGCCCAAGCTCAAACCGACGTACTTTGTGCTGCTCAACCTGTTCCGCGACCAGCTAGACCGCTACGGCGAGATCGACCATACCCAAGACGTCATCGCCCATGCGTTGGAGCTCTCTCCGACGACAACGCTCATCTACAACGCCGACGATCCGCTGTGCGCCTCGATCGCCGCGCGCGTCCCCAACACGAGCATCGCCTTTGGCATCGACGGCGCCACGGGCACCGAGTCCGACCGCATTAGCGACTCGCGCTTTTGCTCGCAGTGCAACGCCCCGTTGGAGTACGACTACGTACAGTACGGACAGCTCGGAGCCTATCATTGCCCTTCGTGCGGCTGGGGTCGCCCCGCGCTGCTCCGCCGCGTGACGGGCGTTGAGCTCGGCTGCGACGGCTACGGCTTTGACCTGGCCTTTGGACCCGAGGCCAACGCGCCCGCCGTGCACATCGCCACGCGCTACAACGGCCTGTACATGGTCTATAACGTCGCCGCTGCCTTCTTTGCGGCGCACGAGCTGGGCGTGGACGCGGCGCATCTGCAGCCCACGCTTAATGCCTACGTGCCCGCCGGCGGACGCATGGGCCGCTGGGATATTGCCGGCCGCACCGTCGAGGCCAACCTGGCCAAGAATCCCGTGGGCTTCGATCGCCAGATCCAGTCCATTAAAACGGCAGGTGGCAGGCTCTGCGCCTTCTTCCTAAACGATAACGATGCCGACGGCCACGATGTCTCGTGGATCTACGATGTCGACTTCGAGCGCATCGCCGACACGCCGGGTCTTGTCGCCTTTGCCGGAGGCACGCGTGCGCACGACATGCAGGTACGCCTCAAGTACGCCGGCATCGATGCCGCGATTATCTCGGACGTCGCGCAGGCGATCGGCGCCGTGGCAGACGAGGCCGCCGATGACACCTTCTACGCCGTCGCCAACTACACGGCCTTCCCGCCGCTGGTCAAGGAGCTCGACGGACTCAAAGGCACCGATGCGGCCACGGTTGCCGCCCACACTGCACCGTGCGCCGATGGTAGCGCTGTCCCCACCGATATTGCGCCGGTCGAGCTTTCGCGCCCGCTGCGCATCGTCTATCTGTACCCCGATGCCCTTAACCTCTACGGCGACGGCGGCAACGTCATCGCCCTCGAACGCCGCTGCGCCTGGCGTGGCATTCCCGTGCGTGTAGACGAGGTCCGTATGGGCGAAACGCTTGATTTGACCGATGCCGATATCGTCATGATGGGCGGCGGTGCCGACCGCGATCAGCTGGCCGTGGCACACGAACTGCTCGCTCAAAAAGACAAGGTCGCGGCCTATGTTGAAGACGGCGGTTCGCTGCTTGCCATCTGCGGCAGCTACCAGCTGCTCGGCCGTTCGTACTATATGGGCGAGGATCGCATCGAGGGTCTGGGCGTCATTGCCGCCGAAACCGTACGCGGCTCCGACCGCCTGATCGGCAACGTCGCCGTCAAGACCGACCTGGCACCCGAGCCCTTTGTGGGATTCGAGAACCACGGCGGCCGCACCCTGCTCGATACAGCGGCCACGCCGCTCGGAACGTCCGTCGTCACGGGCACCGGCAACAACGGCGACGATGGCTTTGAGGGCCTCGTCTACAAGGGCGTGATCGGCACGTACCTGCACGGGCCGGCGCTGCCCAAAAACCCCGAACTCGCCGACTGGCTGATCGCACACGCCCTCGAGCGCCGCGGCGATGCGCAGGCCACAGCCCTGCTGCCGCTCAAGCCCCTCGACGACACCTACGAGCGCGCCGCCCACGACGCCGCCATGAAGCTCCTCTCCTAGCACCCCACCACCACAAAGGGGACAGGTACCTTTGTGGTGGTTTTCCAGTTTGCCAACGATATACGCGCCGACAAAAAAGTCTGCTATACTCTTTCCCGCTGTCCCCATCGTCTAGCGGCCAAGGACGCCACCCTTTCAAGGTGGATATCGCGGGTTCGAATCCCGCTGGGGGCACCATTTGAAATGCAAAGCCCGTTACCCTTGTGGTGACGGGCTTTTTTCTTCTCCAACGCCGGGATTCGAACCCGACAGGGTGCGGAGCTGAGGAAACGCGTAAGCGTTTTCCAGCGCAGCACGCAAGGAGCGGAGCGACGCAGCGAAAGCGGGCGGCGCCAGCCGCACGCGGACATCCCGCTGGGGGCACCACAGAATCTGAGAAGCCCGTTACCAATTCGGTGACGGGCTTTTTGCTACCCATACGCCGGGATTCGAACCCCGAAGGCATAAAATCACACTGTCATCCAAGGGCCCGTGGACAAAAAATAGCAAATATGAGTACTGTTACCAATTTAGTAACAGCGATTTCATGCCATCAGAAGGCGATTTTGACACAAGGCGTCCTATAGCGGAGGAATTGCAGGTATTTATCAGCTAAGTACTTGGACATATGTTGCGTAACACTGCATATTTTGCAAAAAGATAATGCTACAGGGCTTGTGACAGTACTCATATTTGACGTTTTTTGCCCACGACCCCTTATTGCGTGGGCGAATCAGTTGCAAAGCGGGATCCAAAGCGTCCTTCGCAAACAAATAGCCGGGGCCCGCGCGATGCGGACCCCGGCTCAATACCGTGACGATATGTCAGCTACGCTCTACACGTAGAACAGGATGTCGTCGTAGGTCGGGACCGGCCAGTAGTCGGCGGCCACGATCTCCTCCATGGCATCCACGGCGCCGCGCAGCGTATCCATAGCGGGAACGACCTCGTGCGCGTACACGTTGGCCTGCTCCTGGCCATCGAGAGCCTCGGCCTTCTGATGTACGGCGTCGAGCGCCTTGATGGAGTCGTTGATGGCGGTGATACCGTTGCAGAGCTTGTTGAGCGTGTTCTGCTCGCACTGCATGGCAGCATCGGCACCGGCGGCACGAATAGTCTCAAGGCCCTTAGCGACCTTGGTGGCATAGGCGGTAATGACCGGGCGATAGGTACGACGCGCCTCGCGAACCATCGTGGTGGCCTCGATGTTCATGAGCTTGTTGTACTTCTCGAGCTTGCAGTCATAGCGGCACTGGGCCTCGGCGCGGGTCAGGACGCCCGTCTCCTCAAAGAGCGCAATGGCCTTATCGGAAACAAAGGCGGGCAGGGCGTCGGCCGTGGTCTTGTTGTTGGCAAGGCCGCGCTTCTCGGCCTCAATGGGCCACTCGTCGGAGTAACCGTCGCCGGAGAACAGGATGCGCTGGTGATCGGTCAGCACCTTCTTGCAGTACTCGAGCGCAGCATCCTGGAAATCATCCTCGGGCGTACCCTCAAGGGCATCGGCGAAGGACTTGAGCGACTTGGCCACGGCGGCATCGAGCACCAGGTTGGAGTCGGAGACGTTCTGCTCGGAGCCGCAGGCACGGAACTCGAACTTGTTGCCGGTGAAGGCAAACGGGGAGGTGCGGTTGCGGTCGGTGTTGTCCTGCATCAGCTTGGGCAGAGTATCGGCGCCCAGGTCGAGTACGCCGCGCGTGGCATGGACGGAAGCCTTGCCATCGATGATCTTCTCGACGACCTCGGTAAGCTGGTCGCCCAGGAAGATGGACATAATCGCCGGAGGAGCCTCATTGGCGCCCAGACGATGATCGTTGCCGGCCGAGGCAACGGAGGCACGCAGGAGCTCCTGATAGTTATCGACGGCCTCGATCACCGCGGTGAGGAAGACGATGAACTGCAGGTTGTCGAGCGGGGTGTCGCCCGGATCGAGCAGATTCTCGGACTCGGTGCCAAGCGACCAGTTGTTGTGCTTGCCCGAACCGTTGATGCCCTCGAAGGGCTTCTCGTGCAGCAGGCAGACCAAGTCGTGGCGGGAGGCGATGAGCTTCATCTTCTCCATCATGACCAGGTTCTGGTCGATGGCCTCGTTGACCTCGCCATAGACAGGGGCGAGCTCATGCTGGCAGGGAGCGACCTCGTTGTGCTTGGTCTTAGCGGGGATGCCGAGCGCCCACAGCTCATCGTCCAGGTCCTTCATGTAGGCCGAGACGGTGGGGCGGATAGCGCCAAAGTAGTGCTCCTCGAGCTCCTGGCCCTTGCAGGGAGCGGCGCCAAAGAGGGTGCGGCCGGTGATAACCAGGTCCTTGCGTTTGCGGTAGGCGTCCTTCTTAATCAGGAAGTACTCCTGCTCGTCGCCCACGGAAGGAACAACCTTCTTGGGAGTCTTGCCAAACAGCGCCAGAACGCGCTTGGACTCACGCGAGAGCGCGGTCATGGAACGCAGCAGCGGGGTCTTCTTGTCTAGGGCCTCGCCCGTGTAGGAGCAGAAAGCCGTGGGGATGCACAGGACGTCGTCCTTAATGAAGGCGGGGCTGGTGGGATCCCAGGCGGTGTAGCCACGGGCCTCGAAGGTGGCGCGCAGGCCGCCGTTGGGGAAGCTGGAGGCGTCCGGCTCGCCCTGGATCAGGTTCTTGCCCGTGAACTTGGTAATAGCGGTGCCGTTGTGGTTGGGCTCCAGGAAGCTGTCGTGCTTCTCGGAAGTAATGCCCGAAAGCGGCTGGAACCAGTGCGCGTAGTGCGTCGCGCCCTTGGAGATGGCCCAGACCTTCATGGCGTGGGCAACGGCGTTGGCCACATCCAAGTCGAGCGGCTCACCGTCCTCGAGGGTTGCAGCAAGGCGCTTCCAAATGTCCTTGGGGAGGTAGTCCTTCATGACTTCCTCAGAGAACACCATGGTCCCGAAGCGGTCAGTAAGTTCGGCCATACGGAACTCCCTTCGTATCGGCACCGCGTGAGATGCGGTGTTGATTACTAACGAACGAGTCATAGATTAGGCTCGTCGTGTTTCCGCAACATTACCGTTATGTTGCTGTCACGAAACCAATCAATGAGGTTACCGCATCGCGGCGGCGTTGCCGCTCTCAACAGCCAATCAACTGTATAAATTGCAGACCTCTCCCCATGGTTTAAGGGTAGTCAATTTGGGATGGGGCTCTATTAACTGGTATTTCGCATCAGATACCAGTCTTTATAGCCCATGTCAAAATGAGCCGCTCTGCTATAGGAAATGCCGATAGCAAGGCATCTTTGATTGGTATCCCCCAAATCGCGAGTAAAACTCCACCGTGGCACAGCGGTGCTGTAGAATCCTTACAACACATCACACTATTACGTATCTAAAGGAGCACGATATGCGCGTCGACGAGGTTTTTAAGCAGGCAGCATCTCAGGGCACCGCACCCGTTTCGTTTGAGATGTTCCCGCCCAAGGGTGAGCTTACCCTCGATACGGCTCGCGAGGTGGCGGGCAATCTGTGCAAACTTTCGCCGAGCTTTGTCTCGGTCACTTGTTCCGCTGGCGGCTCGGGCAACGGTGCCACCACCGCCCCCATCGCGCATATGATTTCGAGCGAATTCGACACGCCCTCGGTGGCACACCTTACCTGCGTGGGCCGCTCGCGCGCCGATATCGCCGCCAAGATCGACGAGTATCGCACCGCCGGCGTTGAAAACATCCTGGCCCTGCGCGGTGATCTTCCCGCTGGCGCGACCGAGGACGACAAGCCCGCCTCGGACTACGCCTACGCCCGCGACCTCATCCCCGAGCTCGTCGACGCCGGCTTTTGTGTGGGCGCCGCAGCCTACCCCGAGGGCCACATTGCCTGTGAGGACCTCAACCTCTCGGTCGAGCACCTCAAGCAAAAGCAAGACGCCGGCGCGAGCTTCTTTGTGACACAGCTCTTCTTTGATAACGAGTGCTTCTATCGCTTCCGCGAGCTTGCCGACAAGGCCGGCATCACCGTGCCCATCACCGCGGGCATCATGCCGTTTATGGGAAAGTCGCAGATCAGCCGCATGGTCTTTATGTGCGGCGCGTCGCTGCCCTCCCCCGTCATCAAGATCCTCGCCAAGTACGAGAACGACCCCGAGAGCTTGCAAGCCGCCGGTGTAGATTATGCCGCCCGTCAGCTTTGCGACCTTAAGGAGCACGGCGCCGACGGCCTGCACCTGTACACTATGAACCGTCCTGCAATCGCCGCGACCATTATGGAGCGCCTGGGGTAATGGAAAAACCGCACATCGATACAACCGACGTCGAAGTGCCGGCCGACCTTGCGTCGCCGGCGCTTTACCGTGTCGATGCTGCCCATCACCCCCGCGTCGACCGCGCCGAGATGCTGCGGTATCTGGGCTACGGCGGCCAGCAAATTGAGCCCGAGCTGTCACAACGCATTGAGCTTGTCGTTGAGCGCCTGGAGCTAGACATTGAGCCCCGCGGCGTGCGTCGCGTCTTTGCCGTCGATGCCACGGGCGTCGACGAGCAGGGCGAGCCTTGCATTCGCCTGGTTGGCTCCAATGTTGAGCTGCGGGGTCGCGATATCTATCGTCATCTTAAGGACGCCCGCCTGGCGGCGCTCATAGCCTGCACCCTCGGAATGGCCGCCGAGCGCCGCCTGCGAACCACCGGAGCCCAGCAGCCCCTGGAGGGCGCCGTGCTCGACGCCGCGTGCTCGGCATATGTTGAGGCCGCCGTTGAGCAGATGGACCAGCAGGTCAAGGCGGACGCTGCCGCACACGGACTCGCCGGCAACTGGCGCTTCAGTCCCGGCTACGGCGACTGCCCGCTCTCGGCCCAGCGCTCGATCGTCGATGTGCTCAACGCCACGCGGCTCATTGGACTCACCGTTACACCCACCAGCCTGCTCATGCCCACCAAGAGTGTGACCGCGGTGATCGGCCTGTTCGACGGCGATGTCCACGACGCCCAGACCCGCCCCACCTGCAATATCTGCCGCATGCGCGAGCACTGCCGCTTCCGCGCCGCCCACACCACCTGCTATTCCAGCCATTAGGAGCCGCCGATGTTTACTCCGCTTATCACTCATGATTCTGACGGTGCTGCGTTGGCGGCACCCGTTGATGCCGCACGCCGCAATGGCGCTGCATACAAGACGCGCACGATTGACGATCTGCGCATTAAGGATGACCGCTTACGCGCAGCCGTCGAGGGCACGGGACACCTGCTGTTCGATGGCGGCATGGGCACCATGCTGCAGGCGGCCGGCATGAAGGCCGGCGCTCTGCCCGAGTTGCTCAACTTTGAGGAGCCCCAGGTCATTACCGATATTCAGCGTCAGTACGTCGAGGCCGGCTGCGATGTGATCACCGCCAACACCTTTGGCGCCAACGCGCACAAGCTCGACGGCGCCGCCACCGTGGCAGATGTCTTTGCCGCCGCGGTCTCTTGCGCCCGCGCGGCCGGTGCCCATTACGTCGCCGGCGATATCGGCCCCATCGGTGCGCTGCTTCGCCCCCTGGGCACCCTCAGCTTCGACGAGGCCTACGACCTCTTTGCCGAGGAAGTGCGCGCCGGCGTCGATGCGGGCGTGGACCTCTTTATCATCGAGACCATGACCGACCTTGCCGAGATCAAGGCGGCCGTCCTCGCCTGCCGCGAGAACTCCAACCTGCCCGTCTTTGCCACCATGACCTTTGAGGAAGACGGTCGCACCTTCCTGGGCACGAGTCCCGAGGTTGCCGCCATCACGCTCGATGCCATCGGCGCCGACGTTCTGGGCATCAACTGCAGCCAGGGACCGGCCGAGCTCCGAGGGCTCGCCGCTCGCATGCTCACCGTTACGGACAAGCCCGTTATGGTGCAGGCCAACGCAGGACTGCCCCGCGTGGACGACGACGGCAACACCGTCTTTGACATCCAGGCCCCCGAGTACGCCAAGGCTGTCGCCGGCATGATCGAGGATGGCGTGAGCGTCGTCGGCGGATGCTGCGGCACCACGCCCACGCACATGGCGGCACTTCGCACCCTCATCGACAACCACACGCCCAGCGTGCGTCACCGCAAGCCCAGCATGTCGGTCACGAGCGCGCAGACGGTCGTAGACCTTCCCTGCGATGGCCACAAGATCGCCGTCATCGGCGAGCGCATCAATCCCACCGGCAAAAAGCGCCTGCAGCAGGCCCTGCGCGACGGCGACCTGGACTACGTCGTGAGCCAGGGCATCAGCCAGCAGGAGCAGGGCGCCGACATCCTGGATGTCAACGTGGGCCTGCCCGAAATCGACGAGGTCAAGATTATCCAGCAGGCCACCGAGCAGCTCCAGGGCTCCACGCTCCTGCCGCTGCAGATCGACTCCACCGATCCCGCCGCTGTCGAGGCCGCCGTACGCCGCTATGCCGGCAAGCCCATCATCAACTCCGTCAACGGCAAGCAGCAGATCATGGACGAGATCTTCCCGCTGGTCGCCCACTACGGCACCAACGTTGTCGGCCTTACGCTCGACGAAGGCGGCATCCCCGATACCGCCGAGGCCCGCTTTGCCATCGCCGAGCGCATCGTGGCCGAGGCTGTCCGCTACGGCATCGGCCCGGACCGCATCCTCATCGACTGCCTGGTCATGACCGCCTCGACCAACCAGCGTCAGGCCGAGCAGATTCTACGCGCCATGTCGCTGTGCAAGGAGCACCTGGGCGTTAAATGCGCGCTCGGCGTGTCGAACATCAGCTTTGGCCTGCCTGCCCGCCCGCTGCTGGGCTCGGTCTTTTTGGCCGCCGCCTTTGGCGCGGGCCTGGACGCCCCCATCATGAACCCGGGTTCCAAGCGCTTTATGGACACCGTCTACAGCTATCGCGTGCTGAGCGTTGAGGACGAGGGCTCGACCGAATACATCGAGCGCTACGCCGGCTGGACCGACCCGTACAAGATCGCCGCGAACCCGGCGGCCGCCCAAGCCGCAACGACCGATGCCGCACCCGCCGCGGGCACCACCGCAAGCGCCGACGACGACCCCATCCGCCACATGGTCGTCTCGGGCCGCAAGGGCGAGATCGCGGCCGAGACCGAGCGTCTGCTGGCCGACCACGACGCCATGGACCTCATCAACAACCACTTTATCCCAGCCCTCGACGAGGTTGGCGTCCTCTTTGACCAGGGCAAGTTCTTCTTGCCGCAGCTCATGGCCTCGGCCGAGGCCGCGCGCGTGGGCTTCGACACCATCAAGCGCCTGATGCCCGCCGGCGAGATTGCCGACAAGGGCAAGATCTGCGTGGCCACCGTCAAGGGCGACATCCACGATATCGGTAAGAACATCGTCAAGATGCTGCTCGACAACTACGGCTACACCGTCTTTGACCTGGGCCGCGACGTCGACCCGCAAGAGGTGCTCAAGACCGTAAAGGAGCGCGACATTAAGCTCGTCGGTCTCTCGGCGCTTATGACCACCACCGTCGTCGCCATGGAGGAGACCATCAAATTGCTCCATTCGGAAGTTCCGGGCGTCAAGATCATCGTGGGCGGCGCCGTTCTCACCCCCGAATACGCCAAGCAGATCGGCGCGGACTACTACGCCAAGGACGCCGCCGAGAGCGCGCGCATCGCCGAAGAGGTCTTTGGCCGGTAACACAACGGAAACAACCCCGCACCAAAACGTGCCGCATGTGCCACTTGGCGCGTGCGGCACGTTAGAATAAAGGGGACTATGCTCGTTTTGGCAGATAGGAGTGCAAGGATGGCGATCACGCCCGCAGAAATCGCGGAAACCCGCGGCATGGTTGAGGAACAGAACCTCGACATCAGGACCATCACCATGGGTGTTTCGCTCATGGGTTGCGGTGACGAGAACCTCGACCGCATGTGCACGAAGATCTACGACCACGTGACGCACACGGCTGAGCATCTGGTCGAGACCGCCGAGAACCTCGAGCGCGAGTACGGTATCCCCATCGTCAACAAGCGCGTCTCCGTCACCCCGGTGGCACAGATCGCCGCGTGCTGCAAGGATGAGGACCTCACCCCCATCGCGCACGCCCTCGACCGCGCGGCCGAGACGCTCGGCATCGACTACCTGGGCGGCTTCTCCGCACTCGTCCAGAAGGGCATCGGTGACGCCGACCGCCGCGTCATCCAGTCCATCCCCCAGGCGCTCGCTACCACCAGCCGCGTCTGCTCCAGCGTCAATGTTGCTAGCCTGCGCGCTGGCATCAACATGGACGCCGTGCTTATGGCGGCTCAGACCATCATCGATGCCGCTAAACTCACGGCCGACCAGGATTCCGTCGGCGCTTCCAAGTTTGTCTGCTTTGCCAACATGGTCGAGGACTCCCCGTTTATGGCGGGCGCTGTCCACGGCGGTGGCGAGGCCGACGCCGTCATCAACGTAGGCGTCTCGGGCCCCGGCGTTATGGCCGCAGCCCTGGAGACGCTGCCCGATTCCGCATCGATGATGGAAGTCGCCGAGAAGATCAAGCAGACCGCCTTTAAGATCACCCGCGCCGGCGAGCTCATGAGCCGCGAGGCCGCCCATCGTCTGGGTGTCGAGAAGGGCATTGTCGACCTGTCGCTGGCTCCCACGCCCGCCATCGGCGACTCCGTTGCCCGCATCCTCGAGATCATCGGCGTGGGCACCTGCGGTGGCCCGGGCACGACCTGCGCGCTCGCCATGCTCAACGATGCCGTCAAGAAGGGCGGCGTCATGGCCAGCTCCAGCGTCGGTGGCCTCTCGGGCGCTTTCATCCCCGTGTCCGAGGACGCCGGCATGATCGCCGCCGTCGAGGCCGGTGCGCTTTCGCTCGAGAAGCTCGAGGCCATGACCTGCGTGTGCTCCGTCGGCCTGGACATGATCGCCATCCCCGGCGACACCCCGGTCGAGACCATCGCCGGCATCATCGCCGACGAGATGGCCATCGGCGTCATCAACAACAAGACCACGGCTGTCCGCGTGATCCCCGCCATTGGCAAGGGCGTGGGCGACTGCGTCGAGTATGGCGGCCTGTTCGGCCGTGCGCCCATCATGCCGGTGAACCCCAACGCCGGCACCGTGCTTGCCCACCGCGGTGGACGCTTCCCGGCACCGCTGAACTCGCTGAAGAACTAGCTGAGGGTTCGGGCGAGGAGCCCCGGGGAGGGCAAATATATAAGGTCGCCTGCTCGGACAGTCCTGACTCGCACGGAGAGCACATTAAGTGCTCTCCGGCTCGTGCGGAACTCGCGATCGACCTTGTATATTTGCCCTCCCCGGGGCTCCCGCACAGCGGGACCTCAGTTGGGTTCTGTCCCGGTGGCAGTTGCTTCGCTCCTGCCCGCCTTGGTTGTGACTTCGGTTTGGCGTTGGAACGGTTCTTTCTGATATATGCTGGTTGCGGCTCTTCTTTTGGGAGGAGTCGCTTTTTTGTTGCTAGGAGGTTGGCCCGTGGTTGATGGGGAGAATCGTTCTGAGCTGCTTTCTGTGGATTGGAATGAGGAGTGGATGCGTCTGCAGGCTGCTCGGCATCGGGCTGATGATTCTTTTGAGTGGGATAAAAGGGCTCGGCATTTTCGGCCGCTGGAGACTGCTCCGTATGCCCGGGATTTTATGGAGCTGTTGGCGCTCCAGCCTGGTGAGTCGGTGCTTGATATGGGGTGTGGGGCTGGGTCGATTGCTATTCCGCTTGCGCAGGCCGGGCATCCTGTGATTGCTGCTGATTTCTCTCCTGCTATGCTTGGCACGCTTGATGCTGGCATTGAGTATTACGGGCTCGAAGGCCGCATTACGTCGCTTGAGCTTGCCTGGGATGATGATTGGGACTTGGTTGGACCGGTCGCGAAAGCGGTAGATGTTGCCTTTGCCAGTCGCTCCGTCACCACGACCAACCTAAAAGGTGCGCTTACCAAGCTTGACCGTACGGCTCGTCGGCATTGTGCTGTTACTATGGTCGCCAACTCCAGTCCGCGCTACGATCTGCATCTGATGAACGCCATCGGCGCCTCGGTTACCTGCAGTAATGGCTTTGTCTATGCCTTTAATATCCTCATTCAGATGGGTGCCCTGCCGCAGGTCACGTACTTTGAATCGCCTCGTCGCGACACCTTCGATAGCCTCGAGACGGGTGTGGCGGACTTCTCCCGCATGCTCGAGCACGGTAACGAGGATAAGGTCGACCGTCTACGCGATTACATTGCCCAGCATATGATTGAGAACCCCCATGCTGGCGAGCCGGGCTCAAAAGGCGTGCCGCAGGGACGCTTTATGCTCGATCATGTCCGCAAGGTTCGCTGGGCGTTTATTGCCTGGGAGCCGGTCTCCGCGAGTCGTCCGTAGCCCATCTATAAACCGTCTGCAGCCCGCACCGGTCACTCACTCGGCATCCGCATTCTTTTTGAACTGGGCGAACGCGCCCCACACCGCGCCGTTCCTGCGCTATCGTGGGACAGCTCACGTAGATTAAGGCCCCGTCGCGGGGCGCCCCATAACATAGAAAGCGAGAACCCATGGCACTGACAGGAGCACAGGTCAAGCAGCTTCGCAGCATGGCCCATCACCTCAACCCCGCCATCATCATCGGCAAGTCCGACGTCAACGAGGGCACCGTCGAGCAGACGGTCGCCTACCTGGAGAAGCACGAGCTCGTTAAGTGCTCCGTGCTCGATGGCTCCAGCCTTTCTGCCCGCGAGGCCGCCGAGGAGCTCGCCGAGCGCTCCCACGCCGAGGTCGTCCAGGTTATCGGCCGCAAGTTCTCGCTGTATCGCGAGTCCTCGCGCAAGGATATCGAGAAGATCAAGCTCGTCTAAGAGTCAACGATTCGGTGAGCCAGCACATAGCAAGCCTGCGGGCGTCCGAGCAATTCGGACGCCCGTTTTTTATCGCTCGACCAGCATGCGGTTAAGCCTGCCCTCCACCAAGCGCTCGTATAGACGCCGCGTCTCGGGCTCGGGCACGCCATTGACCTGCTCCCTCAGATGGTGCATATGCCCACTGTATAGCTCGACGATATCGCGCCGCCGCCCCGCCGCGCCGTAGACGCGCATAGCGCAACGCACCATGTCCTCGCGCGCCGTCTCTTGGCGCAGCCCCGACTCCACTAGCCATACCGCCGACTGCAGGTCGTTTTCTTCTAGGGCGGCATTCGCTCCCCGAATCATGCAGTCGATATACTTCGATTCCATAATGCGCCGCATACGCAAAAAGTAGGTGGGATTGCAGCCATTGGGAACATACAGCGGACCGGCATAGAGTTGCTCGATCTTAAGGCACAGCTCGACCAGATGGGGTCCGCGCGCACCCGTGCGATTTCCCAACACCTCACGACTAATCTGATCGAATAGCCTCACATCGGTCTTGACGTAATCGCCGTTGAGCCCAATGCATTCATTTTGGATGAGCACACACGACTTACCGTCCGGCGTCGGCCCCAAGGCCGAACGCAGGCGCGATATCGTCGAGTACAGGTTGTTGCGGGCGCTATTGAACTCGGCATGGGGCCATAGCTCCATGGCCAGCGTCTCGCGATCGACCAGCGCATCCATGCCCAGCGCAAGCCGCTCGGCAAGCGTTGCCGCTTTCTTGCGGCGCCACATCTTGTCCGTGATGGGAAACCCGTCGCGCTCGGCGCGAAACGCCCCAAACATGCGAATCTCGATATGGTCGATAGTATCGACGGCTTCGACCTCGCCGGCCTGAAACAGGCGCTCGCCCTCCCCTTCCAGATCGTCACGCAGTGAATAACGCGATAGCTCGCGCACGGGGAGTTTCTTACGAATTCTGGCCGCCGGCTCGCCCAAACAATGCATGGCAAGACGCGCAAAGAGCCGATACGATGGGTCCAAAATCCCCGCACGGTTCATGGACATCCAGGCCGCAAGATCGCTGTCTCGCCCCGCACAGGCCAAGTGGAGCGACACCATCCAAGCCTCCGCGCCACCAACCTGCGTCTGGCTTATATCGAGCAGCTCCGCCTCCTCGCGCACCGAAACCATCGAGGTATTGCGCAGATACGCCGCACGCTCCAGCAGTAACGCGTTGTCGCGCATGTACGCAATTGGCTCCTCAGCCAGTTTGAGTACCTGGACTGCGCGAAACTTCGCATTGACCGGCCGACCTTCTGCCAGCGATTGCCAGCCTTCTAGCAGCAGGCCAAACAGCTGAATCTGGTTGTCGCGCATGCGTACGGCAAATCGATCGAGCTCGTTGAACGCCGCATCGTCGGTTACCGGCAAGCCGGAAAGGAGCCGGCGTGCCGCCAGCACCATGCGCACCCAGATAGCCGGCGCCTTAAGTCCGCGTACATCGAGCGCGTCCCGCAATTGTGCCATCTCGTCGTCGCGCTCGTCGATCCCCGCAAACGACCCATCGAAGAGCTCCACCAGCATGCTATCGGCCCGTATAAAAGTCCCCGCGATATCGAGCTCGCAGTCATATGCTTTGCGCGTTTTGAGCTGTTGCAGAGCGCCGCCGTCATCTCCCCGCTCAGCCAACCAGTGCTTGACCCCGATATGTGCAAAGAGCATGTCGAGCGCCGTGTGTTCCGTCTCGATTTCCGACACAGCAAGGTTCATGGGAAGCCCAAGCCCGTTGTCCCCATAGCAAACTGCCGTAAGCGCCTGGGCGACCTTCCACGAAACGGGATCTATTTCGCAGGCTGCCTGATCGCCCGCATGCTCGATAAGCGATGCCATACAGCGGGCGAGCTTTGTGTTGGACACGCTGACCGCCGCCAAATAGACGCCGAGTGCCTCGGCGGGCGTTGGCTCTGGGGCGGGACCGTCGGCATCGGTCGTGCCCAACGCCGCCCGGCAGACATCGGCACCGTGCCCCGTCAGAGCAAGATCGACCCCATACTGCCCGGCAAGTTCAAGGACCACGCTACGGTCCAGAAAGGCGTCGGCCAGGTCCATCGCCGCATCACATCGGCCTGCCTTGAGCAAAATTCGAGCCGCCCGCGGGACAAGCTCGGGACGGATCTCGGCCACCAACTTTCGCAGGCGAAGCCGCCCGTTATCCTCGGCGCCCAGGCACGTAAAGCTCCGGTCGGCGGGATCCAAGCCAAAGATCGGGTAATCGCGTACAAGGTAGGACTGGTCGATCATCGACAGCCTCACCCCGCAAGCCTCGAGTTCTGCGATATTGCCCTCGCCCATCAAAATCATGAGACATGCCACGCAAAACAGCGCATTATTGTCGAGCGAAGCAAGATCGACGAGCGCCGCACCATAAACGTTGACAATCTCGTTTTCGAGCAGACCAGCAACATCGCCTTGGCCATACAGACCCGTCTGCAATGCCGAAACGAGCCCGGGCACGCCCTGCGTGAGCTGATAAAAGTCGAGCGATGTGCTGATCGAAAACGCCGATGCCCACGCCGAATACTCATAGGCATGCACCTTGAGCATCTGCGCATTGATCTTAACCGAATCGCCCAGCCCATGAATCAGCTGACGATTTGAAGGACGGCAGGAGATAAAGACCCCTACCCCCATGGCGCGCAGGCCGCGAATCCTGTCGATGAGGTCTTCGGTATCGTGCTGATCGAGGTTTGGCACATTATCAATCGCGATAAGGGAGTGCGGTTTGTCTTTGAGTTCTTCGGTAACCACCTCGAGCTGCATAAACACCTCGCGCCCAATGGCGCGATCGGCCTCGATAATCCGCACGGGGCCTCGCGTCGGGTCGCATTTAACCTCATGGGCGTACTGCAGCAGCACCGAGGTCTTCCCAAACCCGTCGGGCGCATAAAGAACCACGATGCCGGCCTTTCGGCCCTTGGCGATAAGCTCATTCATCAAGCGTTCGCGTCGAACCATATAGCCTCCGCCCAGCGGCATCAGCTCGAGGTCGTCTATACTTTCCAAATCGTTTACCATGCCCGCTCCTCTACTCGACCGTATGGACACCGTAACCGCAAGACCATACAAGCCGCACCATGAATAGAGCGGCTTTGTGTTTTAAGTTGTCCTTCGGTACGCAAGCGGCAAGTTTTAGTACAGCGAGGGCCGATTGTTATTAATTCCCCGACTAATCGGTCTTTGAGCAGGTAAATGTGCTTGTCGGCTTGTCCCATCCCAGTGGCAGTGTAACGCATGCGAACATGGTTCAGCCATGTCATTCAACTCGCCT
The DNA here is from genome assembly GCA_934646865.1 of uncultured Collinsella sp. Classification (GTDB taxonomy): domain Bacteria; phylum Actinomycetota; class Coriobacteriia; order Coriobacteriales; family Coriobacteriaceae; genus Collinsella. The sequence continues at coordinate 30,957 of CAKUEU010000007.1, forward strand.
AGCACCCGCTACCGTCTGCGACCTTTTAGTGGCATTTTTGCATAGAATCTGGTATGGAATGAATCAAACTGTTAAGCATCCGGCATTCGTCAAGCTTGCGGCAAGATTTTGGTCAAGTGGACAGAAAGGGATAGCAAAAAGGCCCCCGCAAAGCGGAGGCCTTAGGCAAGGCTATGTCGAGGTGCAGGATTCGCGCTACTCGCAGAGCGAAAGGGCGGCCTCGTCAGCGACCACGACGCAGTTGGTGTGCAGCTGCAGGATCGAAGCCGGGCACTCGGGCGTAACCGGGCCATAGCACATGTCATGCACGGCCTGAGCCTTGGCCTCGCCGTTGGCGACGACCAGGATCATGCGAGCATACATGATGGTCTGGGTGCCCATGGTGTAGGCCTGACGGGGCACGTCGTCGATGCTGTCGAACAGACGGCTGTTGGCCTGAATGGTACTCTCGGTAAGGTCGACGCAGTGCGTGCCCTTGGAGAAGTGGTCGTCGGGCTCGTTGAAGCCGATGTGACCGTTGTTGCCAATGCCGAGCAACTGCAGATCGGGGTAGCCGGCGGCAGCGACGATCTTGTCGTACTCGGAGCAGGCAGCGGCGGCGTCGGGGTTGGAACCGTCGGGCACATGCGTGTTGTTCAGGTCGATGTTGATGTGATCGAAGAAGTTCTCACGCATAAAGTAGTGATAGCTCTGGGGATCGTCGTGCGAAAGGCCGCGATACTCGTCCAGGTTGTAGGTGCTGACATCGGCAAAGTCGACGTCGCCCTTCTCGTACCAAGCAGCGAGCTGCTTGTAGGCACCGATCGGGGTGGAGCCGGTGGCAAGGCCCAGCACACAGTCGGGCTTGAGGATAACCTGTGCCGAGATAATATTGGCGGCCTTGCGGCTCATATCCTCGTAGTCTTTAGCTTTAATGATCTTCATTACGCGTCCTTTCTCGTACAAGAGAGGCAAGGCTCCCCTTACAAGCACTTGCCCGCGGCCCGCGTCGGCCGCAACCAACGTGTGCGGCCACCAGGGCGAGGTCGCGTAATGTATGTGTCTCGTGTCTACCCGCGTCGAGGCCCCTGCCCGTCCACGGTGACCCAAAGCTGTTTAGCTTCGGACAAATCCCATCTTGCCACGGAGGGCGCCCTCTTTCAAGGGCGCCCTCCATAAACGTGTTTGAATTGTAGGCTAAAGGCAAAGCGGAGCGACTAGCGCTCGCGAGCGACGATGAGCTGGTCCATCTCCTCGACATGCTCGCCAACGGAGCCCTTGATGCTCGAGAACTCAACAGAGTTGCACACCAAGATGGGGACCGTCACATCGTAGCCCTCGGCAGCAATTGCCTCGCGATCGAACTCAATGAGTACATCGCCCTTGTGGACGATGTCACCCACTTGCGCATGAACGGTAAAGTGCTTGCCCTCGAGCTGAACAGTGTCCAAACCAACGTGGATGAGCACGTCCAAGCCATCGACCGTGTTAAGCGCAACGGCGTGCCCCGTGGGAAAAATGGCCTCGACCTTGGCGTCTGCCGGCGCAATCACACGCGTGCCAGTAGGCTGAATCGCCACGCCCTGGCCCAAAAGGCCGGTGGCAAATGTCTGATCATTGACCTCGGACAACGGAATGACGTCGCCCGAGATGGGAGCATCCAGCGTAAGGACTCGACCACGCATACCAAAAGACCTTAGGACTTTAGTGAACATGCTCCCCCTCGGACATACCAATCAATCAAAATAGTTTTAACAGTTTACCACTTGGCACCCGTTTTTGACCATTAGGGAAGTTCACGCTTGACAACCTCGACGATGTCGTCAACAACGCGCTGGGTCAGCTCGTGCGTCTCGGCCTCGGCCATCACGCGGACCAGCGGCTCGGTACCGCTCGGGCGCACCAGAATGCGGCCGCGGCCGTCAAGCTCCTTCTCGGCAGCAGCGACGGCGTCCCAGATGGGCTGGCACTCGTCCAGACCGGCCTTGTTGTCGGAATGCACGTTGACGAGCACCTGCGGGTACTTCTTCATGATGCCGGCAAGGTCGGTAAGCGTGCGGCCAGTGCGCTTGAGCACGGCCAGCAGCTGCAGAGCCGTCACCAGGCCGTCACCGGTGGTGTTGTGCTCCAGGAAGATGATGTGGCCGGACTGTTCGCCGCCGATGACGGCGCCGTCCGCGAGCATGCGCTCCAGAACGTAGCGATCGCCCACGGCGGTCTGAACCATCTCGAAGCCCTGCTCCTTCATAGCGATGGAGAAGCCCAGGTTGCACATGACGGTCGAGACGATCTCGGAGTTGGCGAGTTTGCCGCGAGCGGCGAGGTCAGAACCGCAGATAGCCAGGATGTAGTCGCCATCGATCTCATTGCCCTCACTGTCCACGAACAGCACGCGATCGGCGTCGCCGTCGTGAGCCAGGCCGATGTCGGCATGTGTGCGCAGCACGAGCTCGCGCAGGGGCTCAAGATGGGTGGAGCCGCAATCGACGTTGATGTCGGTGCCACAGTAATCGGTGTTGATGGCATGGACCGTGGCGCCCAGGCGCTGCAGCGCGGCAGGCGTGGTCTGGCAAGAAGCACCGTGACCGCAGTCGACGGCAACGACCAGACCATCGAGCCTCAGGCCATCAAGCGTATCGATAGCGTGGTCGACATATGCCTTGCGGGCATCCTTCATCTTGATGATGTGACCCACACCGGCGCCGGTCGGCAGCGTGTCGGCAGCCATGGCCTCCTCGGACATGACCCAAGCGCTGATCTCTTCCTCAACCGCATCGGGAAGCTTCATGCCCTTGCGGCTAAAGAACTTGATGCCGTTGAACTCCGGCGGATTATGCGAAGCGGAAATGACGATGCCGCCGTCGAGCTCGTTCTGAACGGTGAGCAGCGCCACAGCCGGCGTAGGGATAACGCCGCAGCAGTGCGGGCGGCCACCCTCGGCCATAATGCCGGCGGTCAGGGCACTCTCGAGCATGGTGCCCGAAAGACGCGTGTCACGGCCGACGCAGATATCCGGACCAAGGAACTTGGTCGCCGCGCGGCCCAGGCGAAACGCCAGGTCGCACGAGAGGTCGGCATTGGCGACGCCGCGGACGCCATCGGTACCGAAGATGTTCTGGGGCATAGGATCGCTCCTTCCCAAGTAGGCGATATGCAAGCGCCCACCCTAGTCGAAAAAGAAAAGCGGGACCCGCCGAGGAATCGGCAGGCCCCGCTTGTACATTGTATCTCGTAAGGAGATAAAACCTTAGCGCTTGGAGAACTGGGGAGCGCGGCGGGCCTTCTTGAGACCGTACTTCTTGCGCTCGACCACGCGAGCATCGCGCGTAAGGAAACCGGCCTTCTTGAGGTCAGCACGGTAGTCGCCAGCGTTCAGAAGAGCGCGAGCGATGCCCAGGCGCAGAGCGCCGGACTGACCGGAGATGCCGCCGCCATCGCACAGAGCGATAACGTCGAACTGACCGGCGGTGTCGGTCACCTTGAAGGGAGCAAGGGCGTTCTCAACGAGCTGATGACGGCCGAAATACTGCTCGGCGTCACGCTTGTTGACAGTCACCTTGCCGGTGCCGGGGACGAGACGGACGCGGGCGACGGCGTTCTTACGACGGCCGGTACCCTGGTAGACAACGGTGTTCTCAGCCATCTTTAAGCCTCCAGCTCAATCTTCGTGGGGTTCTGGGCAGCGTGCGGATGCTCGGCACCAGCGTAGACCTTAAGCTTGGTCATCTGGGCACGGCCGAGGGTGGTCTTGGGCAGCATGCCGCGAACGGCGCGCTCGATGACCTTCTCCGGGTGCTTCTCCATAGCCTGGCGGAAGCTCTCAGCCTTGAGGCCGCCGTTGTAGCCGCTGTGGCGATAATAGGTCTTCGTGTCGGCCTTGTTACCGGTAAGCTGGACCTTATCGGCGTTGATGACGACAACGAAGTCGCCGCAGTCGCTGTTGGGCGTGAACTGGGGCTTGTTCTTACCGCGCAGGATCATTGCGATCTGGGTGGCAAGACGGCCCAAGACAGCACCATCGGCGTCGACGAGAACCCAGTTGCGCTGGACCTCGCCCTGCTTGGCGTAGTGAGTCGATTTCGAAATCACTTAGACTCCTCCATGTACAGTACGTGTTGTTACAGAGATTCACGGGGCTCTGCAAGTAACCCGTCCATATTACCCCGCTCGTCGTACGAGTCAACAGGTATTTTGGCTCCGACCAGAGTTTCTGCACATGTCATCCACGAGCCGTGATTTTCCAGCTCTTTAGCTGTTGTCATTTTTTGAAAGTTCGCCGTCGCTAGCGCTCAACGAACTCTTGGATTTCCGCGAGCAGGCGCTTTGCCTCCTGGCGGCCCTGGATATACAGGTCGAGAAGCTTTGCCGGATCGTGCTCGACATGGCCGACCTCGACCGGCTTTTGCGGAGCGACGACCAGCGCACGGCCCTCGCGCTCATACTTCCACAGGTGCATGCGCTGGAGGTTATAGCGGTCGTGGCGCGTCTCGATGGCCTCGAGCAGGTAGGGGTAGTCAGCATAACGCGCACGCGCGGCCGGCATAAACTCGTAGGGCTTCTTTTCGTACGAACGGTCTTGGGTAACGATGACGACCGCGCGGTCGAAGCCCGCCTCCTCGAGCACGTGCTCGATAGGAACCGAATCGGCCACGCCGCCGTCGACGTACTTGTGGCCGTCAATCTCGACCGGCGGGGTCACCAGCGGTAACGAAGTCGAAGCGCGCACGGCGTCGAGATCGAGCACGGCGTTTACGACCGGCAGGTACGCAGCGGTTCCAAAGAGCATGTCCGTCGCGACGGCATACATCTCGATGGGGCTGGCGTCGAACGTCTCGTTGTCAAAGGGATCCAGGCGGTCCTGGACGTCGTTAAAGATAAAGTCGTAGCCCACGATGGAGCCCGTGGACGCAAACGACGCGGCGCCCATGTAGCGATTGTCGTTGCAAAAGGCCAAATTGACTCGGTTGGTACGTCCGATCTGGTGCGACTTGTAGTTGACGCCGTTGAGGGCGCCGGCCGATACGCCGTACACCGCCGGGATCTCGACACCGGCCTCCATAAGGACATCGAGCACGCCCGCGGTAAACTGCCCGCGAAAGCTGCCGCCCTCCAAGACGAGCGCGACCTTACCGGCGTTCTTTGCCTTATCTTCTGCAGTCATGTTGACCTCCTGCGATTGCGTTTTGGCTCTCTTCTACCCAGTTTTGGGATGGCAGGTGCGCTGGTTTTGGAGTTGAGGGGCGGGAGCGGAAAGCGTGTCCCGTTTTGAGCGCGGATTCCGGGATGTACTTTCCGCTAGCCATTCATTTGGAAATTGCATCCCATTCCGAATGAGGATTCCGGGATGCAGTTTCCGCTTGAGGCGTCATCCGGAAACTGCACCCCAGTCTGAGCCGGAATTCCGGGATGGATTTTCCGCCTGGGGCGACGTTGATGCGGGGCATGGCAGGCTGCAATCCGATCGGCATCGCATCTGCATAGGGTTGAAGCTTTGCGCGGAGAATCCGCGTATTTGCTTCGCAAATCCGCACCGGCTTCGGCCGGCTGCCGCCGCCCTCGCCCGCGGGCTAAAAACGCTTACGCGTTTTCTTAACGCCCGCGCCCTGCACAGAGTTCGATTCTCCGCGGTACGGGGCTAGAGTTGGAGCAAGGGCATGGGCAGCTGAAACTCAATCGGCATCGCATCTATATCGGGTTGAGGCATTGCGCGGAGAATCCGCGCGTTCGCTTCGCGAACCCGCACCGGCTTCGGCCGGCTGCCGCCGTCCTCGCCCGCGGGCTAAAAACGCTTACGCGTTTTCTTAACGCCCGCGCCCTGCACAGAGTTCGATTCTCCGCGGTATCTTTAAGTAATAAAAAAGCAGGTAGAGGCACTTCTCTACCTGCTTGTAACTTTTGGTGGAGGCGCGGAGAATCGAACTCCGGTCCACGAAAGCCCCCTGATTGGCATCTCCAAGCTCAGTCGCTGGTTTAGTCTCGGACGCTTTGCGCGCAGCGACACGCTCGCGGCGTCCTAACCGGTTCGGTCTTAGCCTGCACCATACCGATTACGTGCGCAGGAGCATTCCCCTAAAATGACGTCGCGCCGGTGTCGGGGAAATCACCGGGTTGACGCGCCGCTATAAATTAAGCAGCGAGAGCCATAGGCTCAAAAGAAGAGTTGTTGTCAATTCAATTTGACGGTACCCCTGTTTAACGAGGCGAGGAGACCTCGGCTTGCTTCCTCTCTCAGAGCTATCGTGTCGAAACCAGTCGCCCCCGAATGTCGGGAAAGTCTGGATGGCATTGGGCACGAGTACCCAACACCCGTCGACTTTTCAAGGAACACGCGGGGCGAACCCCGCTTGTGAAGTGTTATCTTACCACGTTCTGAAAGCGGACAGCTGTTCTATGCACGAGCTGTGAAAACCATAATGTGCGCACGACTTCGCATTTTTGTTACCGAACACGTCACGTATATTTTCGTCGAGCAAAATTGACCCGTCGAAAGGACCGTTATGGATACCAAAGAGCAGCTCGTCAACGCCCTTGTTGGCCTGGGCACTACGATTACCGAAGCTATGGATGTCATCGAGGGCTTTGTCCCCTGCGGACATCCCGCCCTCACGGTATCGAACGCCCTCGTCGCGCTGGACGCTGACGATGATGCGGCTCTCGCCCAGCAGCTCGAGACCGTCGAGGGCTTTATCGACCACGTGAGCGAGAATCGCGGCGTCACCGCACATCACGATCTCTTTGTTGAACTCGTGGGTCCCAAGGCCGACCTGTTCGCAGCGATCCGCGAGGTAGGCGCCCTTATGCAGACCGCAGTCGTCAAGAACGCCCAGGTCAACGAGTGGGTCTACCGCAGCCTGGCCGCACTGAACGATTCCGACGAAAAGGTCGTCGAGAAGCTCGCCGAAGCTCCTGCCATCAAGGCAGCGCTTTTGTAATTTAAGAATGCGTGGCCTTCGGGACGTCGGTGCTCCGAAGGCCACGCAGACAGCCAGGCACTATCGGGATACCTGACCACCACGTTCGGCCAAAGCCAAAATCGGCATCATTTGGCGTGGCGTTTTTGCTGCAATATCGGCATGTTCGAGCAGCTTGCGATCGTTGGTCACCAAGTAATCGACCTGCGCGCGCTTGCACGCGGCGAGCACCAAGTTATCCTCGAAATCGCGATGGAGCGCCAAGTATTTGTCGGCCAGCCAAAGGTCCGACGCATCCGCGCCTACAGCCGTGGCGTTTTCGGTCATGTTCCGAACAAACGCCAGCGCCGCATCGCCAATTGCACGGGCAGACGCCTCGTCGAGCGCTCCCCCGTTGGCAAGAACACTGCGCTTTAATTCGTGCTGGACAACGTACAGCACGTCCTTGGCGATGTGCACGGGGAAGAACAGCGACGTGCCTGTCTCCGCAGCCTGCCCGATAAAAGCCCGCGCGGCAAACGACTCGGCATGGTCGACGCAAAACGAATCGACCCATACGTTGGCATCTACCATGATCTTGAGAGATGTCCCGCTCACAGGATCATCCCCTTTTTACGATAGTGCTCGTCCATGGCCTCCGCATAGACCGTTTCCCAATCGCGGTCGTCGGACCCAGACAACGTAACGATACCCAAGTCCGCATAGAGCTGGTCCGCGGCCGCCCACGACGCGGCAAACGGGGACTCGGGCGCGATGGCACGTTTCCGATCGTCGACGGCCGCGAGCACTTCCTCGCACTGGCTGCCGCCCTGTGCGACCTTGGCCACGACCTTTTTGATGAGCTCGGGCAGTGACCCGCCCGAAAGCCGCAGCGCTTCCTCGGCACGGTTCTTGACCTGGCGATCCACACGAACATTCACCTGTGCCATGCCGCCAAAAGTACCCATGTCGATCACGCTCCCTTCAATTGCTAGCTCTGCTAGCATCACTATATAGAGAAGCTAGCAAGCGGTCAAACGCAAAACGCCTGCACCCGGATGGCGGCAATGCCATCCGGGTGCAGGCCAGATAACGTGGGAGAACACGCCGGCTAACGCAGGTAAGCCTTTGCGTTGCCCAGGCTATAGGCGATCGTCGAGCCGTTGTGCAGGAGCGACGACGTCTGTGGGGTAATCGTGCCGGTAATGCCGAGCGCCAGCAGTGCCGAGTTGGTAAGCATCACCTTGGAATACGAGCTCGTCAGACGGTCGATGAGCCCCTGGCTCATGCGGCGTAGGCGCACGATTGCGGCAAGGTCCGTATCGGCCAGGATGATGTCGGCGACCTCTTTAGCGATGTCGCTTCCGCCGCCCATGGCCAGGCCCACATCGGCCAGACCCAGCGCCGGCGAGTCGTTGACGCCGTCGCCCACCATGGCAACGTGGCGCCCCTCGCGCTTGATCTGCTCCACGTAGGCGTACTTGTCCTCGGGTAGCAGCTCGGCCCTAAACTCGTCGACGCCCGCCTCGCGCGCAATGCGCTCGGCCGTGCGCTCGGAGTCGCCTGTGAGCATGACGACGTGCTTGACTCCCAGCGCATGCAGGTCGGCAATGGCCTCGCGCACGCCAGGTTTGAGCGGGTCCTCGATGCCGAGCACGCCCACAACCATGCCATCGACCGCCAGGAAGAGCGGCGATAGGCCCTGCATCTGGGACTCGATGCGTTCCTTGATGTCAGACTCGAGCTGCGCGCCCTCGTCTTCAAACACAAAGTGCGCCGAACCGATGATCGCTCGACGTCCCTCGATGGACGAGGCAATGCCGTGCGCCACGATGTACTCGACGGCGGCATGGCGCTCGCGATGTTCGAGCCCGCGTTCACACGCGGCGTTAACGACGGCACGGGCCACCGGATGCGGAAAATGCTCCTCCAAGCAGGCGGAAAGGCGCAGAACCTCGTCCTCGCTCCAGCCGTCGGTCGTGAGCACGCAGGCCAGGCGCGGCTGGGCCTCGGTCAGCGTGCCGGTCTTGTCAAAGACGATGGTGTCGGCCTTGGCAAACGACTCAAAGTACTTGGCGCCCTTAACCATGACGCCCATCTTGGCGGCGTCACTCATGGCAGTCATGACGGCGACCGAACCCGTGAGCTTGAGCGCGCACGAGTAGTCGACCATCAGCGCCGCGGAGGTCTTAATGAGACTGCGCGTGGTGAGCGCGACCAGACCCGCAAGCAGGAAGTTCCACGGAACGATCTTGTTGGCGAGGTCCTCCATGTGCGACTGGCCCTCGGATTTAAGCGAGTCGGCCGTCTGCACGAGCGAGACGATCGAGCGCAGCTTGGTTTGGGCCGTATTGGCGCGCACGCGTACCAGGATGCTGCCGTCCTCCACGACGGTGCCAGCAAACACGTCGTCGCCCACGCTGCGCTCGACAGCCAGCGGCTCGCCGGTCAGGGTCGCCTGGTTGACCATGGCGCTCCCCTGCTCGACCACGCCATCGATGCAGATGGACATGCCGGTACGCACGGCGACCAGGTCGCCGGGCTCAAGCTCGGTGGCGGCAACGCTTACCTCGGTGTCGCCGACCACTTTTTGCGCCTTGTCGGGCACGTCGAGCAGCGAGTTGATGAGTTCGTTTTCGCTCATGGCGCGGGTGTAGTCCTCGAGCAGCTCACCCACGTTGAGCAGGAACATCGTCTGGCCCGCGGTGTCGACATCGCGCTTGACGAACGAGATGCCGATAGCCGAAGCGTCGAGCACAGGAACGGTCAGGCGCGGCTGCGCCAGCTCATGAAGGGCAGCGCGCAAAAAGGTCATGTAACTGGCCACGATAAAGATGGCACGCAGCGGCGTGGGCAAGAACCAGCGGCGCGCGTAGTGGGCGCCGACGAGCGTGGCCAGATCCATAACCAGCTTGTGCTTGCGCGGCTCGAGCTGCATCACGTAACCCGACTTGGCGTCGGCGATGGCCTGGGCATCGAGCGCGCCGACGGCGGCCAGTACGGCGTCGCGGCACGGCTCGTCGTATTCGAGCGCCATCTGCCCGATGCGTCCGTAGACGCGCACCTTGCGCACGCCGTCGATTTCACCGCTGAGCTTTAGAAGCGCATCGAGATCGCTCTCTGGCACAGGGCCCGCCAACTGGAGGCGGGTCCTGCCGGGGATCTCGCTGATAATCGAGAATCTCATAGTTTGTGCCTGGGGGCGCTACTCGGCTGCGTTGCTCGCAGCGTCAGCCTCGCTCTGGGTGATGTAGGCAGCCTCGGCAACCATGTCGTCGACATTGGCCTTGGCCTGCTCGACCATGTCCTGGTAGCCGTTCTTGATACGCATGCCGCACGCGATGCCCTGCACGCAGGCGTTCTTTACCGGAGCGCTGGTGAGCAGCTTGATGCCGGCCGTACCAAGCAGAAAACCGCCACCGACAAGCAAAGTGTTGAACGTCGACTTCTTCATGTTACGTCTCCCTTTTGCCGCACGAATCGCGGCGTGGTGCCTCCGCACCCGAGTTACCAAACTTGCTCGAGCACACTATCGAAAAATAGTTTATCCAACAATTATGGTCAGCCATAACTAACTTTTTGGAAATTTAAGGTCAGGAAATCTCCGGCTTCCGACAAACCACTCGTCGCGAAAAGCATCCGTGGCATCAGAGAATGCTCCTCCTCCGCCCCACAGATCGAGGTCTAATACTTTTCTGCGAAGTGAACGAGTGAAATCAGACCCCCGAAGCATCCGCATTTTTCGGCAGCAAAACCGCAGGAAAAACTCGACAAAACCGCAGGAAACAACCTCCAAAATGTGTCGATGCTTCGTGGGTCCAAATAAGGTCGTTCACTTCTAGGAAAAGTATTAGACAACGATCCGCACTGCCCCGCAGCCTGACAAAGGGACTGTCCCTTTGTCATGCTGCGAGCGCCTTCTTGATAAGAGGGACGGATCGGTCGGCCAAATACAGCGGAATATTGAGCACCCCATCGTCAAGCCTCAGGTTCTTAAGGGAGTAACGGACTCTCAACGGGGTCGTCTCCGCATGTTTGTCGGCATAGTATTTCAGACTCTTGGAATGAATGACCTCCCCCGATTTGACCTCAACGGGAACAATATTGTTTCCGACTTGAATCAAAAAATCGACCTCATGCTTTGGTTTCTCGTTAGTCCAATAGCGCGGAGCGGCATCCAGCTGCGGAAGCAACGCCTGAAGCACGTAGTTCTCGGCAAACGAGCCTTTGAACTCAGAAAAAATCGCGTCCGAGATGGCGAATGCCGAAGCATCGAGCTTTGCCATACGGCGCAGCAAGCCAACATCAAGACAGTAAACCTTAAAGGCCTTGAGATCATCGTAGGCCGAGAGCGGTATTCCGCCGCCGGTATTAAGTCGCGCCGACGTGATCAGACCGGCATCGGCGAGCCATTCCAGAGCGTCCTCATATTCGCGGGCACGAGCCCCCTCGCGAACCGCACCCCAAACAAACTTTTTATTCTCGCGCGCCAGCTGCGTTGGAATTGAGTTCCAAATTTGCGAAAGCTTAGCGAACTGTGCACGACCACCGTGCTTGGCAAAATCACGCTCATAGGAATCCAAGAGGTCGGATAACACTTTATCAACCTGAGCAATGTCACCCGTTTCGACCCACCGACCAAGAGCTTCCGGCATGCCACCGCATGCAAAATAGCGGCGAAGGTGCTCGACGAGTCTGACATGAAAGAAATCCGGTACCGCCTCGATCTGATCCAGACCGCCAAGATACGCATCATAGTTTGAGGCGCCTTCGGCCTTTAAAAACTCAGAAAAGCTCATGGGGTGCATCTCCATGAACTCGACCTTTCCCACCGGAAAGGCACTCGTCTCGCGGGACAAGCGAACACCCAGCAAAGACCCTGCGCACGCAACGTGATATTCGGGGGCCTCATCGCAAAAATACTTGAGAGCACCAACTGCAGAGGGGCAGTCCTGGATCTCGTCAACAATAAGCAGCGTCTCGCCAGGATCGATGGGCTGGCCAAACGCCAAGGATAGATTTGAAATAATGCGCCGCGGATCACGCGTGCCCTCGAAAAACTGCGCATATTCGCTTTGAACCCCGGGAGATGGCTCCTCCAGCGTCAGGTATACGCAGTTGCGATACGAGGCGCGGCCGAACTCCTTGAGCGCCCACGTCTTTCCAACCTGACGCGCTCCTTTAAGGATGAGCGGCTTACGATACTCCGACGCCTTCCAAGCATTAAGCTTGGCGATGATATCCCGCTGCATGACCGACCTCCCGCAAAAAACTTCCGTAAATGTGAGATTTCTCACATTTTACCCTGGGTAAAACGTGATATTTATCACATTTACGGAAGTTTTAGGGCAGTTTTGTTACATTTTCATCATATACAATGAAGTGTGACAGAGGGACTGTCACTTTGTCACATTCTTACAGCTGCCAGGTTGCTGCTTCCTTTTGCAGTGCGACCATACGGGCGAATTCTCCGCCTGCCGCCTTGAGTTGCGCCGGGGCGCCCTGCTCGGCGACCACGCCATCTTTGAGCACGACGATCTTGTCGGCATTTTCTACCGTACGCATGCGGTGGGCGATCACGATGACCGTTTTGCCGGCGAGCAGGCGAGAAAGCGCTTGCTGCACCACGGTTTCGTTCTCCACATCCAAGCTCGCCGTCGCCTCGTCCAACAGCACGATGGGCGCATCTTTGAGCAGCGCGCGGGCGATGGAGATGCGCTGGCGCTCGCCACCGGACAGCTTGGAGCCGTTCTCGCCGATCATGGTGTCGTAGCCCTGCGGCATGCGGCTCACAAACTCGTCGCAGTTGGCGGCTCGCGCAGCGGCCAGGACCTCCTCGTCGGTGGCATCGCGGCGGCCGAGGCGGATATTGCCCATCACCGTGTCGTCAAAGAGCAGCACGTCTTGGAACACGATGGCGTAGTCGCGCAGCAGCACCTCGGGGTCCACACCTGCAACATCCACGCCGCCCACGGTAACCTTGCCCGCGGTGGCATCCCAAAAGCGCGCGGCCAGGCGGCTCACCGTGGACTTGCCGGAGCCCGAAGGACCAACCAACGCCGTGACCTCGCCTTCTTTGGCGGTAAAGCTCACATTGGTAAGAACTTTCTCGCCGGCGCGGCCGTCCTCGCCCGCAGCATAGCCAAACGCCACGTGGTCGAACACCACGTCGTGGCCCGCAGGCTCAAACTTCTCGCTGCCCGGCGCCACGGGCTCCTCCATGATGGAGCGCATGCGCTTGGCCGACGACTCGGCGGCAAACAGCTCGGTCATCAACATCAACGCCTGGTCAAAGGGCGCATAGATGCGGCTCACCATAAGCAGGAAGGCAAACATCACCAAAAAGTCGACCTGTCCGGCAGCGACCATCGCGGCGCCCGTGACCAGCGTGGTAGCGATACCCAGACGAAGGATGGCAAAGGCGGAGTTGACCAACAGGCCACTGGCGAGCTCTCCCTTGGTAGTCTCGCGCTCCTCGGCATCAATCACGGCGTTAAGACCCTCAAGATAATGGGCTTCTTGATTGGTGGCGCGAATCTCGCGCACGCAGTCAAGCGTCTCTTGGATTGCTTCGGTAACCTTAACCTTCTCGGCACGGACGTGATCGAAAACCGGAGCCATGGGGCCGCGCGTCATAAACAACACGGCAAAGGCCACGGGCACGCTCCAAAACGCCGCGATCGCCAGCTGCCAGCAAAAGAACAGCGATGCCACGAACACAACGGCGCTCGCGATGATGGCGCCCCAGAGCTCTCCCAGCACGTGGCTGTAGGCGTGCTCCATGGTCTGGACATCGCCCATGATGGTCTCGGTTAAATCGGCCAGGTCGCGACGGCCAAAGAACGACAGCGGCAGTTTGCGCAAGCGCTCGGCAATCTCCATACGCTGCTTGCCGCACTCCTCGTAAAAGATGCAGTAGGTGTAGTAATACTGCTGCCAGTTAGAGGCAAAGAGCAGCATGAAAAAGACCAGGAGGCCGCCCACGATCGGCAGGGCATCCGGCAGGTCAGTCCCGCTGGCGAGATGCTCGACAAAGCCGGCCATGACCAGGAACAAAAAGCCCATGCCGGCCATGGTGATGAGATTGGTGAGTGTGGTCCAGAATATGCCGCGCTTTACGCCGGCGATACCTTTATCGGACAGGAAATACTTCTTTTGGAATGAGGCGAACATTTAAGCCTCGCCTCCCTTCGCGGCGGCAACATCTGCGGTCGCGGCAGTGATCTTCCAGCTCGCGGCCTGCTCATACTCGGCCCACATCTTGGCGTACAGGCCATGCCGGCTCAGCAGCTCGGCATGGGTGCCCGACTCCTGAACGCCGCCCTGGTTGAGCACCACAATTTGGTCGGCGCCCACCACGGTCGAAAGTCGATGCGCGATCATAATGACGGTGCGGCCCGCCGCCAGCTTGCTAAAGGCGCGCTGGATGAGCGCCTCGTTCTCGGGATCGGCAAAAGCCGTTGCCTCGTCGAGCACCACGATGGGCGCGTCCTTGAGGATGGCGCGGGCAAGCGCCACGCGCTGCACCTCGCCGCCCGAAAGATATGCCCCGCCAGCACCGAGCATGGTGTTGATACCCTGCGGGAGCTTGGCCACGATGTCGTCGCACTGGGCCGCGGAGAGGGCCGCACGCACTTCGTCATCAGTGGCCGTAGGCTTGGAGGCACGCACGTTGTCGGCAAGCGTCTGGCGGAACAGCTGGTTGGTCTGGAACACAAAGGCAACCTGGTCCATGAGCTCGTGAGGATCCATGTCGCGGACATCCACGCCGCCCACGAGCACGCGGCCCGAGGAGACATCCCAAAAACGCGGGATCAGGCTCGCGCACGTCGACTTTCCGCCGCCCGAGGGACCCACCAGCGCAAGGGTGCTACCGGCAGAAACGTTAAAGCTCACATGGTTGACAGCGGGCGCCTCGGCACCCTCGTACGTAAAGCTCACGTCATCAAAGCGTACATCACCGCCAACAGGATGCTTGGGCTGAGCGGGCACGGGAAGCTGCTGGGACTCCATAATGCTGCGGATGCGGGCCAGCGAATCGGCGCTCATCTGAGATGCCTCGCTCACAAACATAAGCTTGGTCATAGCCGTCGGCACCACAGCAGAGAAGATCGCGTAAAAGGTGAAGTTGGTCAAAAAGTGCGCGAAGTCCGTCTCGCCTGGTGCCAACAGCAGCGCCACAGGCAAAAAGAACGCCACGAGGCCGTTTAACGCCGTAAGGTTGAGCACCTGCGGGCCGCGGCAGAACGTACCCGCATAGTCTTGCGCCAGGCGCGCGTACTCGGCAATCGCATCGTGGAAAGCCTTAAAGGAGTAGACCGTCTGCTGAAACACCTTGACCACGGGAATACCGCGCACGTATTCGGTGCCAGTCTTGTTCATCTTGACCAGCGCACCCATGTAGGCCTTCATGAACTCGGCGCCCTTGCCGCTCATCATGGTGGCCATGGCGCCAAACGAAATGACGACCGAGATGAGGCATGCAGCACCCAAACGCCAATCGAGAGCAAAAAGCAACACGAGCAGGCCCACGACCATGGCGGCGGCGCCCGCGGTATCGGGCAGCATGTGCGCGAGCAGCGTCTCGGTCGAGGCGGCACACCCGTCTACAATGCGGCGCAGCTCGCCGGTGGCATGCGTATCGAAGTAGCCGAGCGGCAGCTTAAGCAGGTGCTCGCTCGTGGCCTTACGGATATTGGACGCACAGCGAAACGCAGACAGGTGCGTGCACATGAGCCCCACGAAATAAGCTACGATGCTTGCCAGGGCAAAGCCCACGGCCCACCAGCCATACATCGCGATGTCGCAGGCTTCACTCCAGTTAGGTGCCACGGCAATCAAATCGCGCGCGACAAGCCAAATGCACACGTACGGGCCAAAGCTCAGCAGCTGCGAGAGCGTCGAAAGCGCCATGCCCAAATACGTTAGGAATTTGCGGTTACCGGCATACGCGAGCAGCTCGCCGATACCGCCACCTTCCTTTTTTGATCCCTTTGCCATGAGATTCCCTTCTAACGGCTTGAGAGTTAACCGTAATGAACTTATCATTGATTGTTAGCCATGGCTCACAATCAAGCCAGGCATGGACGTTTTCGCAAAGGAAGGGGACGCTTTTGCAAATGCGGCGGGCAGCGACCGACATAACCGAGCTCTACGCACCGCAGTTTGAGCAGTTTGGCTTGGAGCTTACCGGCAAGGGCGCCGTCTTTACCGGCGAGGTGGCAAACGACCGGGCGCACGGCCGCGCATGGATCATGCCTCTCTCCCCTGTCTGCATTGTCATGGAGCATTTCATTACCCCGACGCACGATATGTACCTGGCCGAATACACACCCGAGCCGTACGCCTGCGTGAGCGAGGTCAGCGCGCCCACACTTACATGCATGCCCGAGGCTGGCATAACGCCCGCGAACCTTAAACCCTTGCACGGACCGTGGCCAAACAATGCCGTTTGCAGCTTTATCCAGGATAACTGTGGCGAGGAGCTAAGCCCGCTGTTTGCAGGGCAGCTCTACCACTCGCGCTCGGTGCTCTTTTTACCTGGATATTTTGACGAGTTGGAACACCGCTATCCCACCGAGTTCACAGGAATCTTTGA
Source organism: uncultured Collinsella sp. (assembly GCA_934646865.1). Taxonomy (GTDB): domain Bacteria; phylum Actinomycetota; class Coriobacteriia; order Coriobacteriales; family Coriobacteriaceae; genus Collinsella. Next base: position 47,424 of record CAKUEU010000007.1, read on the forward strand.
GGCATTTGCCGAGCCATGGCACGAAGAGGCGACATCTGCCATCTGCCACACGCTACGCCGGATTAACGAGGACCGCGCCCGCACCGTAGGCGGACACGTCTATATGCAAGGCATCGTGGAGACCATGGTCGCGGAGCTCGCCTGTTCGCGCGCGGCCCACAAGCAGGCGCAGCGGGCGGCGGATACGCGAGCCAGCGTAAGCCTTGCCAACGAGGCAGCAGCGATTATTGAACGTGCGCTCGACAAGGGTAAGCGCGTGAGCGTGAACGAGGTGGCCGAGAGGCTCTACACGAGCCGCTCCAAACTATGCGCCACCTTTAAGACCCAAACCGGCGAGTCCTTGGGCGCCTATATACGAAGACGCCGCATGGAACGAGCGCAAGACCTTTTGGCCGATAGCTCGCTCACGATAGCGCAGGTAGCAGAGCAACTAGGCTACCCCCAACAAGCCGCCTTCACCCAAGCCTTCAAGCAACACACCGGCACCACCCCCACCACCTGGCGCTCCCAACATATATAAAAAATGAGGGCGCCATCGGCGCCCTCATTCACCAAATTCAATTCAGCCCACCTGACCCGAACGGCCGAGTCGTCGCGGAACCGAGGGGCCGGGCGCAGGGCCTTGCCTCTCAATGAGTTCCGCACGAACAGGAGGCGCCAGTGGCGCCTCCG
>CAKUEU010000008.1 GCA_934646865.1 uncultured Collinsella sp.
CGTAAGAAACTCGAACAAATCAGCTCAACAAAATCGCCCCGTCCTCAAAACCGAGAACGGGGCGATTTTTGGTGCAAAGTAACCTGACCCCCATTGCACCAATCCCTTGACTTGCATGGGATAGCCAATGTTTTGGCAAAGTCAGCGAGCGCCGTCCAAGGCGAACAAGTTGGCATGAAAAAGGCAGGGCATTGACCTTCTGGTCATGCCCTGCCTTTTGAATGACAAATAATCGCCTTGGGCGGCGCGCAGCGTCGAGCTGTTACGGCGTTTGGTAAAACGCCGTAACCCTAGTAGTTGGCCTCGTATCCGTTACCTTCTCCAGAAGGTTCTTCGTAGTAGTCCGAATCGCTTGAGTCGCTCGAATCGTCCGAGCTACCCGACGAGGTTGCGGTACCGTTGGCGTAGTCATCGGAGGTGTTGTTGTTCAGGTCGCCGATCGTGGAGCTGGAACCGTCGGACAGGCCCATGGTATTGGGGCCCTTGGGGTCCTTGCCGGCGTCAACGCGCTCCATCATTTCCTTGAGCTCGTCCTCGTAGACAAAGACATAGCTCACGCCGTCGATCATAGTGTCATCACCGGCGTACGAGGGCAGGTTGGCCGAGTAGATGCCGTCGACATCCATGCCGCGCATGGCGTTGACCGTAGACACGATATCCTGAACGCTCATATCGGTTACGAGCATATCGGACAGCGAATTGACCAGGCCAAAGATCTTCGTGGCATCGAAGTTATTGAGGATCTGGTTGGCAAGGGCGCCAAGCACCTGACGCTGGTGGCGCATGCGCGTGTAATCGCCGTCGGCATAGGTGTAGCGGCAACGGGCATAGGTAAGGGCGGTGGCGCCATCCATATGCTGCTGACCAGCGGTGATCTTAATATCAAGGTGCTCAGGGTCGTCGACATCGTCGGTTGCGTTAATGTCGATACCGCCAACCGAATCAATCAGCGCCTGCATTCCGTCGAAGCTGACCTCGGCATAATGGGAAATCTGAACGCCGCACAGTTCGTTGACCGCCTCGACCATGGCCTCGGCGCCGCCAACGGTATGGCAGGCGTTGATCTTCATGGTCTCGCCCTTGTACACGACCTTGGTGTCGCGCGGAACGGAAATGAGCGTCGCCTGCTTCTGCGTGGGATCGATGCGTGCCAGGATAATCGAGTCGGCACGGTACGTATCCTCGCCCGGACGGCCGTCAGTGCCAAGAAGCAGCACGTAGAACGGATCCTTCGCCTCGTCGGTATCCACCAGAATCTGGCGCAGGTTGTCGGTAATGACATTAGAATCGCCGAGCTTGCCCATAATGGTGGCAAACCACAGGCCGGCAGCGGTCGTGGCGCTCAGCAGCACGCCGAGCACGGCGATAAGCGCCACGCGGCGAATGTTGTGGCTGCGACGACGCTGGCGAGCGCGCTCGGAATAGCGAGCCACGTTATCGCGACTGTAGATCTTGGCCTGCGCACCAGTTGAGGGTCTTCGGGTGGTGGTATCCGCGAGGGGCTTCTTGTTAAACATAGGCAACCTGTATTAGTAGATAACGGGATCGGGGACGGTGGCATGCTCGACATGCGCGCCGAGCGCCTGCAGTTTCTCGACAAACTGCTCGTAGCCACGCTTGATGTGATGGATGGCCGAGACCTCGGTCGTACCGTCGGCGATCAGGCCGGCTACGACGAGGGCCGCACCGCCACGCAGGTCGGGCGAGGTAACCTGTGCACCCGAGAAACCCTTGACACCATGAATCATGGCATGATGGCTCTCGATACGAATGTCGGCACCCATGCGCACCAGCTCAGAGGCGAACATAAAGCGATTCTCGAAGATGTTCTCGGTAATGACGGAGCTGCCGTCGGCGAGGGCGGAGAGCACCATAATCTGCGCCTGCATGTCGGTCGGGAAACCGGGGAACGGAAGCGTCTGGATATCGACCGGCTTGATGCGCTCGGCGCGATTCACGTGGACGCCATCATCGGTACGCTCGCAATCGATGCCCATAAGCTCCATCTTCTTGAGCACCATGCCCAAATGGATGGGGCAAAAACCCGTGACGTCGACACCGCGATCGTCGGCCATCAGCGCGCCGGCGACGATAAAGGTGCCGGCCTCGATGCGGTCGCCCACCACGCGATGGGTAACGGGATGCAGCTCTTCCACGCCTTCAATAGTCACGACGGGCGTGCCGGCACCGACGATCTTGGCGCCCATCTCGTTGAGCATGTTGGCAAGATCGACGATCTCGGGCTCGCGAGCGGCATTGTCGATAACCGTGGTGCCCTGCGCGCGCACGGAGGCCATGATGAGGTTCTCGGTGGCACCGACACTGGCGAACTCGAGCGTGACGGTCGTGCCGCGCAGACCCTGGGGCGCACTGGCGTTGATGTAGCCATGGGCGGTATCGAACTCAACGCCCAAGGCCTCAAGACCAAGAATGTGCATATCGATCTTGCGGGCGCCCAGGTTGCAGCCGCCGGGCATGGCGATCTTGGCGCGATGGAAGCGGCCCAGCAAGGGTCCCATCACGGCCGTAGAAGCGCGCATCTTGGCGACGAGCTCGTAGGGAGCCTCCCAAGAATCGACCTGAGAGGTATCGATCTCGAGCGTATGCTCGTCGAGAACATCGATCGTAGCGCCCATGCCCTTGAGCACCTTGCCCATCACGTGGACATCGGAAATATCGGGCACGTTCTGCAGCGTCGTCTTGCCCGGCGCCAGAAGCGTTGCCGCCATAAGTTTGAGCGCGGAGTTCTTGGCGCCCGAGACAGGCACGGAACCTCCGATGGCGTGGCCACCCTCAACGCGGATAATATCCAAGGTCTACCCTTTCAAAAAGCATGCCCGGGGTGGCTGGGCCATCCCGGGCATGATGTGTTCGCAAATGGTCTAACGCTAAAACGTTTGACTATTGGGCAAGCTTGAGCTTACACCATGCGATTTCATTATAGAGGTAGGCGCGGCGTGCATCATCCTCCGACAAATTACCCAGCTTCTCTTCAAAACCTTGAATATCAGCTTTAACCTTGTCGGCGTCGACGGTCGCCAGATCGCAAGCGCGCTCGGCGAGGACGGTCACGACATCGTCCGCAACCTGGGCATAGCCGCCGGCCACGGCAAACGTGTGGTCGACAGTGCCCATGGCCTTATCGGAAACGCGAACGTAACCGTGGTCGATCGTGCAGATTTCGCTGGAGTGAGCAGGCAGGACGCCAAACTCGCCATCCGTGGACGGAATCGACACAAACGCAGCGTCACCCTCATAGGCGCAGCTCACGGGGCACACGATGCGGATACGCATAACCTACTTCTCCCCCATCTTGCGGGCGCGCTCGCGCACGTCCTCAATCGTGGAAGCATAGCGGAAAGCCTGCTCGGGCAGGTCATCGGCCTTGCCGTCGACAATCTCGGCGAAGGAGCGGACGGTATCCTCGACGCGGACGTAGACACCGGGGTTGCCGGTGAACTTCTCGGCGACGTGGAAGGACTGCGAGAGGAACTGCTGAATCTTACGGGCGCGGTTGACCGTAAGGCGCTGCTCCTCGGACAGCTCGTCCATACCCAGAATGGCGATGATGTCCTGAAGGTCGGAGTACTCCTGCAGAAGCTCCTGGACCTTGACGGCGACACGGTAGTGCTCCTCGCCGACGATCGAGGGATCGAGAGCGTCGGAGGAAGACGCGAGCGGGTCGATAGCCGGGAACAGACCGAGCGACGAAATGCTACGCGAAAGAACCGTAGTGGCGTCCAGGTGCGTAAACGTCGTGGCAGGCGCCGGGTCGGTCAGGTCGTCTGCAGGGACGTAGACAGCCTGGACGGAGGTAATGGAACCCGTCTTGGTCGAGGTAATGCGCTCCTGGAGGTCGCCCATCTCGGTAGCCAGCGTAGGCTGGTAACCGACGGCGGACGGCATACGACCCAGCAGTGCGGAAACCTCGGAACCGGCCTGGGAGAAGCGGAAGATGTTGTCGATGAACAGCAGAACGTCCTGGCCGCGATCGCGGAAGTACTCAGCGGTGGTAAGGCCGGCCAGACCGATGCGCAGACGCGCTCCGGGCGGCTCGTTCATCTGACCATAGACCAAGCAGGTCTTGTCGATAACGCCCGACTCGCTCATCTCGAGGTACAGGTCGGTGCCCTCACGGGTGCGCTCGCCGACGCCGGTGAACACCGAGGTGCCGCCGTGCTCCTGGGCGAGGTTGTTGATGAGCTCCTGAATCAGAACGGTCTTGCCGACGCCGGCGCCGCCGAACAGACCCGTCTTGCCGCCACGGATGTAGGGCTCGAGCAGGTCGACGGCCTTGATGCCGGTCTCGAAGATCTCGGTCTTGGTGGTGAGCTCGTCGAAACGGGGCGCTGCATGGTGGATGGGGTAGAACTCCTCCACCTCGGGCATGGGCTTGCCGTCGACGGGCTTGCCCATGACGTTCCAAATGCGGCCGAGCGTCTTGGGGCCAACGGGCATCTTCATGGGCTCACCGGTATCGGTGGCGATGAGGCCGCGCTGCAGGCCGTCGGTCGAGGACATGGCGACCGTGCGGACGACGCCGCCCGGAAGCTGGCTCTCAACCTCGAGGATCGTGCTCAGGTGACCGATCGGGGTCTCGGCCTCGACCGTGAGCGCGTTGTAGATCGGGGGCACCGCGCCGTCAAACTTGACGTCGACGACAGGGCCGATGATACGCACGATGCGACCATCACCGGCAGTCGTCTTCTTGGTGGCTTCCTCGACCGCAAGCTTTACGGTGTTATTAGCCATTACTGTTCCTCCAATGCTGAGGCTCCGCCGACGATCTCGTTGATCTCGGTCGTGATCGAAGCCTGGCGCACGCGACTATACGTGCGGGTAAGGGTCGAGATGATCGCGGTGGCGTTTTCCGTCGCGGAGTGCATGGCCTTGCGGCGTGCACCCTGCTCGGCGGCCGCCGAATCGATCAGGGCCTGGTAGATGACCGTCAGGATATACGACGGTACAAGCTTGCCGAGAACATGCTCGGGAGAGGGCACGAACTCGAACGTGGACGAGATGCGCTTAGGGGCGTCGGTCTCGTTCTTACGCGGACCGTGGGCCATAGCGATCATCTCGGGATCGAGCGGCAGCAAGTGCTCGACGCGAAGCTCCTGATCCACGCGGTTTTTGGCGTGGTGGTAGACAAGCTCGACACGGTCAAGCTCACCGGCACGATACGCATCGCAGATATGAGAGGAGATCATGCGGGCCTGATTGAAATCGGGCTCGGAGGAGTTGCCCTCAAAGTGCATGATGACGTTTGCACGGTCACGGAAATACGTGGCCGGTTTACGCCCGCACGCGACGATCTCGCACTCGATGCCGTCGTTCGCCCAAGAAGCGGCGAGCTTTTCGGCCGTGCGCTCCACCGTCGTATTGAAACCGCCGGCAAGGCCGCGGTCCGAGGCAATAACGACAATCAGACCATGCTTGACGTTCTCATGCTTCTGAAGCATGGGATCGGTGCCCGAACAGGAGGCGTCGCCGGCAACCGTCAGCATGACGTCGGTCAGCGCCTCCTTATAGGGCTCGGCCTGCTTGGAGCGATCGAGGGCACGACGGATCTTGGCCGTAGAGACCATCTCCATCGTGCGCGTGATCTGCTTGGTCGTGGTAACCGAGGAGATTCGCTTCTTAATGTCGCGAAGGTTGGCCATAGGGCTTAGTTCTCCTCTGATCCAGTCGTGTCGGCATGGTGCTTGGCCATGAACTGCTGCTTAAAGTCACCGATGACACGCAAGAGTTCAGCCTTGGTGTCGTCATCGATCTTCTTGGCGCGAACCTTGTCGAGCAGCAAGCCAAAGCCATTGTCCATGTACTCGATGAGCTCGGCACGGAAGGGCAGCACGTCGGCGATCTCCAGGTCGTCCAGGAAGCCCTCGTTGCCAGCGAACAGCGCAACGATCTGCTCGGAAACCTCGAACGGCTTGTAGCGCGGCTGCTTAAGGAGCTCGGTCATGCGAGCGCCGTGGGTAAGCTGCTTTTGCGTGGCCTCGTCGAGGTCGGAGCCGAACTGCGTAAAGCCGGCGAGCTCCTGGTACGAAGCGAGGTCCAGACGGAGGTTGCCGGCGACCTGCTTCATGGCCTTGGTCTGAGCGTCGCCACCGACGCGGGACACGGAGATACCCACGTCGACTGCCGGGCGCTGGCCCTGGAAGAAGAGCTCGGACTGCAGGTAAATCTGACCGTCGGTAATGGAAATGACGTTGGTCGGAATGTAGGCCGAGACGTCGCCGTCCTGGGTCTCGATGATCGGCAGAGCCGTCATGGAGCCGTAGCCGTTCTTCTTGGACATCTTGACGGCACGCTCGAGCAGGCGAGAGTGCAGGTAGAAGATGTCGCCAGGATAGGCCTCGCGTCCGGGCGGACGATGCAGCGTCAGCGACATCTGACGGTAGGCCACAGCCTGCTTGGACAGGTCGTCGTAGATGACGAGCACGTGGCCGCCGGGGTTGGTCTCGCTGGCAGGCTTGCCGTCCTCGCCGTTGTACATAAAGAACTCGCCGATAGCGGCACCGGCCATAGGCGCGATGTACTGCATAGGGGCGGAATCGGCAGCGGTGGCCGAAACGATGATGGTGTAGTCGAGCGCACCGTGCTGAGCGAGGGTCTCGCGGATGTTGGCAACCGTGGAGGCCTTCTGGCCGATGGCGACATAGATGCAGACCATGCCCTTGCCACGCTGATTGAGGATAGCGTCGATGGCGATGGCGGTCTTGCCGGTCTTACGGTCGCCGATGATGAGCTCACGCTGACCGCGACCGATAGGCACCATGGAGTCGATGGCCAACAGGCCGGTCTGAACCGGCTCGCACACCGGGGTACGGTCGATGACGCCGGGGGCCTTGAACTCGATGGGGCGACGGTGCGTGGCGACGATGTCACCCAGGCCGTCGATGGGCTGGCCGAGCGGATTGACGACGCGGCCGAGCATGGCGCGGCTCACGGGGATATCCATAATGCGGCCCGTGGTGCGGCACTCGTCGCCTTCCTTGATGGAGTCGACGGCACCAAACAGAACGGCGCCGACCTCGTCACGGTCAAGGTTCTGGGCAAGGCCGAAGACGGTCTCACCGGTATCGGAGCTCTTGAACTCCAGAAGCTCGCCTGCCATGGCGCTCTTGAGGCCGGAGACGCGCGCGATGCCGTCGCCTACCTCGTCGACCGTTGAAACCTCATGCGTATCGACCGTCGCGGAGAGGCTCGTGAGCTGCTCCTGCAGTTTCTTGGCGATATCCTGGGCATTGAGGGTTTCGGACATTAGGCTTCACCTCCGTACGAATTAGCAGAGTTTGCGAGGGTCTCCTGCGCGATGCGCAGCTGCGTCTTGACGGAAATGTCACGACGCTCGCCGCGGGCCTCGAGCACCAGGCCGCCCACAATAGACGGGTCGACCTGCTCGATAAGGAATACCTTGCGGCCGAAGTCCTGCTCGCATTTCTTAGTGATGGTTTGACGCAGCTCGTCGTCGAGCGGGATCGCCGTGGTGACGGTCACGCCCACTACATCCTCGTCTTCCTCGGCAACATACTTAAAGGCAGCTGCCACCTTGGGAAGAAGGTCGAGCTGGTCGCGCTTGGACATGGTGTCGAGCACGGCGATGATCTCGGGGCTGGCGCTAGCCAGGCGCTCGATCATCTCGAGGTCCTCGAACACATGGTTCTCGGCCTTGGCGGCTTCCAAAAGGGAGCGCGCGTAGGTCTCGAGCACCTTGTCCTGATAGCGGCTAGTCGGCATTCAGGCTACCTGCTTCCTGGATGTAGCGCTCGATGAGCTTCTTCTGCTCGGCCTCGTCCTCGAGTGCCTCGCCCACGATCTTGGTGGCGACGGCGACGGACAGGTCGGCGATGGAGCTCGCGGCACCGGCGTAGATGGACTTGCGCTCGTCCTCGACGGTCGTGTGGGCCTTGGCGATGATCTCCTCGGCCTCCTTGTGAGCGGCCTCGATGATGCGGGCGCGCTCGGACTCGGCGTCCTTACGGGCCTCGAGAACGATGTCGGCAGCCTGACGACGGGCGTCGGTGACGATCGAGTCGGACTCAGCGCGCTTGGCGATAGCCTCCTGCTTGGTCTTCTCGGCCTCGTCGAGGCTCTCCTCGATCTTCTTGCCGCGCTCCTCCATGGTTTTCATGATGCCCGGCAGGGCGACCTTGGCCAGCACGATCCAGATGATCAGGAAGGCGATGAGCGCCGGGATGAACTCCGCCATCTTAGGGATGAGGATGTCCGCACCGGCAGCGCCGTCCTCGGCGAACGCGGATACCGGCATGAGCAGCGCGGCCGCGGACGCGGAGAGTGCGATCGCGCTCTTCTGGGATGAAAGATTCATACTTGACGCTCCGTGCTATTTAACGATCAGCGCGACAACGAAGCCGATCAGAGCCAGAGCCTCGCCGAAGGCGGAGCCCATGATGAAGACGGTGAACACGCGGCCCTGGACCTCAGGCTGACGGGCCATAGCACCCGTAGCACCCAGAGCAGACAGGCCGATAGCAAGACCAGCGCCGATAACACCGAGACCGTAACCGATAACTCCCACGATTCCTCCTTTGTCGTGCGTGTCTTATTTCACGCAGGATAACCTTTTTATAACTGCCGGGCTCCATGGGTACGGGCACCGGCGGTTTAACGAATTGCCTTACCTTTAGGCGCGGGCGGAAGACTACTCCTCCTCCGCGACCTCCTCTGCCTCGGAGACATACACGGCGGTAAGGACCGTGAAGACGTAGGCCTGGATGGCGCCGACCACAAGCTCGATCGCATAGATCAGGATGAGGATGGCAAGCCAGGCCAGCGAAGGCAGGGCTCCGACGGCGTGGGCCGCGGAAACCTGCTGAAGCAGCGGCTGCATGAACATGCTCGCCATGATGGCGAACGAACCCATGACCACGTGTCCTGCGAACATGTTGCAGAACAGACGGACGGCGAGCGTGATGAGGCGCAGGAAGGTCGAGAAGAGCTCGACGACCCACACGAGCACGTTCATCGGGAAGCTCACGCCCTGCGGGGCGAGGCTCTTGATGTAGCCGATCACGCCGTGAGCCTTGCATCCGTAGTAGATGAAGTACACGAAGGCGAAGATGGCGAGCGCGGCGGTGGAGCCGATTGCGCCGGTGCCGGGCTTCATTCCCGGGATCAGGCCGATCATGTTATTGATCAGGATGAACAGGAAAAGCGAGCACAGGAACGGGAAGTGCTTCTTCCAGTTCTCACCCACGACGCCCTTGCCGATATCGTTCTCGACGTACTCGATGATGTACTCGAAACCGTTGACGAAGAAGCCCTTGGGAACCAGGGTCTGCTTCTTCTTGAACACGGCCAGGACGATCAGGAGCACGATCGTGGAGACGATCAGCCAAAACGAGTACTGCGTGATGCCGCAGCCCAGATCGCCCACGACAGGGGTGGAGCTGAACTCGCTGACCAGATGATTAATCTCATCAGGCAGCTTTTCAAAAATTTCCACGACTTACCTTTCGACCTCATGAGGATCTCGCAGCGCCTTGGCGACACGAACCGTGCAGGCGGCCATAAAGGCCACGAAGCCGATCGCCTCGCCCAGGAGGAACATGCGAAACGCCTCTCCGAACAACGCAAACACAACCAAGGTAAAGACGAGCAGAGCGATTGCCGAGACCGCCAGACTCACCATTCCCTTGAGCATGTCCGCATTCTGTTTATCGTCAAGAACCGGCTTGAGCGTAAAAACAAAGGGAAGAAAGGCGACCGCGCCCGCGATGACGCCTGCAACGATAGCGAGCAGATCGGCTATCTGAAACACTGGCGTCCTCACTTTCCTTCTTTAACGCTTCCCAGAACAGTTCCCGCCAAACATTGGTGACTATTGTACGAGCCAATCGCTAAAGTACAACCGAAAAAGCATCGGTTAATACGCACCTGTTCGTTTTCTTAAGACCTTCTTTATGCCGCAGGTAGGTAATACGTTTTTCTCGAACCCTGCAGGGCAAAACGTCCGTTAACGGGAGTGCGCGCGGTCGCCTTTTGTTCGTCCGCGCGCACCGTTTCTTCGTATTTGCAGCCGCGGCCGTCTTAGCCCGACGACTAGAGCGTGCCGTAGATGCGGTCGCCGGCGTCGCCCAGGCCGGGAACGATGTAGGCGGCCTCGTTGAGATGGTCGTCGATGGCGCAGGTATAGATATGCACATCTGGGTCCTTCTCGGTCAGCGACTTGAGACCCTCGGGGGCCGCGACGATGCACAGCATGCGGATGTCCTTGACACCGCGCTCGCGCAGGTAGCTGATGGCCATCTCGGCCGAACCGCCCGTGGCGAGCATGGGGTCGACGACCAGGCAGATGCGCCGGTCGATATCCTTGGGCATCTTGCAGTAGTACTCATGCGGCTCGTGGGTAACCTCGTCGCGCTCCATACCGATGTGGCCCACGCGGGCAGAGGGTACCAGGTCGAGGATGCCGTCGACCATGCCAAGGCCTGCACGAAGGATGGGAACGATGGCGAGCTTTTTGCCGGCAAGCTGCTTAAACGTGGCGGTGGTGATGGGGGTCTCAACCTCGACGTCTTCCATGGGCAGGTCGCGCATGGCCTCGTAGCCGTCAAAAAGCGCGAGTTCGCGCACGAGCTGGCGGAACTGGTTGGTGCCGGTGTTTTTATCGCGCAGGATCGACAGCTTGTGCTGAACGAGCGGATGATCGACAAGCGTCACACGGGACGCATCGTAGGTGACGGTCATGGGTTGATTGCCCCTTTCGTTGCGGCCGCAAAACGGCCTTGCTGACAAGGCGCGCAGCAATGTCGCCACCGCACGCCATGCATTAGTTTAGCGGTTTGTTGTATCGAGCAGCCCATCGCAGCCCTACTGTGCGGTGCTGAGCGAGCGCCTGACTGCATCACGCCAGCCCGCAAGGTTTTGCTCGCGGCGCTCGGCGGACATGTGGGGAAGGAAGGTCCTAACGATCTGGGCATTTTGCTCCAGCTCTTCCAGGTCTTCCCAATAGCCGACGGCAAGACCCGCCAAGTACGCGGCACCGATTGCCGTGGTCTCCACCGTCTCGCATTGCAGCACGGGGATATCCAGCAGGTCGGCCTGGAATTGCATGATGAACTCGTTGCGCGAGGCACCGCCATCGACAGACAGGCGCTCAATCGAAAGCCCCACGTCCTGCTCCATGGCGCGCAGCACGTCGTAGCTCTGATATGCCATGGATTCGCAGGCGGCACGTACGATGGTCGCACGGCTCGAGGCGCCGGTCAGACCGCACACGATACCGCGGGCATGCGGGTCCCACCAGGGAGCACCCAAACCCGCAAAGGCGGGAACGAAGTAGCAGCCCTCGTTGTCGCTAATCGAAGCGGCGAGTTGTGCCGACTCGCTCACGCTCGAGATGATGCCCATGTTGTTGCGAAGCCAGTTCATGGTGGAGCCGGCGGCAAAAATAGAGCCCTCGAGCGCATAGCTGACTTTGCCGTCCGCAGCGATACCGATGGTGGAGACCAGGCCATTCTTGGATTCGACGATCTCGTCGCCGGTGTTCATGAGCATAAAGCAGCCCGTGCCATAGGTGTTTTTGGTCTGGCCGGGATAGAAGCAGCAGTGACCGAACAGCGATGCCTGCTGGTCGCCCGCCACGCCCATGATGGGCGGCATGTTGGTCATGATGTCGCTCGCGACGCGGCCGTAGTCGCCCGAGCTCCAGCGAACCTCGGGCATCATGGAACGTGGAACGTCAAAGAGCGCCAGCAGGTCGTCGTCCCAATCGAGCGTATGGATATTAAAGAGTGCCGTGCGGCTGGCATTGGTGTAGTCGGTGGCAAAGACCTGGCCGCCGGTGAGGTTGTAGATGAGCCAGGTGTCGATGGTGCCAAACATGAGGTCGCCCGCCGCCGCGCTCTCGCGTGCGCCGTCGACGTTGTCGAGAATCCACTGCACCTTGGAGGCCGAGAAATACGGGTCAAGCGTAAGTCCCGTGCGGGAGCGCACCAGCTCCTCGCAACCCTGTTCAACCAACGCGTCGATCGCCGGCGCGGTACGACGGCACTGCCATACGATGGCGTTATAGATGGGCTGGCCGCTCACGCGGTCCCAGACCACCGTGGTCTCGCGCTGGTTGGAGATGCCGATGGCGGCGATGCGGTCGGAATGGATACCGCTCTTAAACTGAACCTCCATCATGACGGCAATCTGGCTGGCAAGGACCGTCATGGGGTCTTGCTCTACCCAACCGGGACGCGGAAAACTCGTTTTGACGCTGCGACGTGCCTGCGCGACGATGCAGCCGTACTCGTCGACGATGGTCGCAAGTACCGAGGTGGTGCCGCAGTCGAGCGCCATGATGTAGGAACCGCCAAAGTCAAACGAGGCATCTTCCATGCCCAGGCTGCCCAGATTCAACGACATCGCTTAAACCTTTCTATTGCATCGGGTCGGACAGGACCCGTTCGATCTCTGATGCGGGAAGTGCGCCTTGGCGCAGGATCTGGAGCTCGCCGTGCTGAAACGACACGATGGTCGAGGCGTCGCGACACGGGGTCTCACCGGCGTCGACGGCAACATCGACCCCCTCCAGGATGCGACCCTCCACCGTGATAAAACTTGCCGGCGCGGGCGCGCCATGCGTGTTGGCGCTGGTGCAGGCAAGGGGGCTGCCACAGGCGCGAATGAGCGCCTGCACCACGGGCGAGGCCGACGCGCGAAGAGCCACCGTGTCATCGGCGGCGCGCATAAAGGTCGGCACGCAGGGGGCTGCCTTAATCACGATAGTCAGGGCTCCCGGCCAGCATCGTCGGGCGAGCACGCGGGCCTCGTTAGGGATATCCACGCCATAGCGGTCGAGTGCCTCGGCATCATCGACCAACCAGGCAACCGTTTGGGTGAGCTCGCGCTGCTTGAGGGTAAAGATACGGCGATAGCCGGTACCGAGCGCGGGGACCGCGGCGCCGTTGACGGTGGCCTGCGGATCTCGCGGCCACGATGGGAATTCGCTTGTATCTTGAGGCACGGCGTCCGAAAAGGCGTTAACTGCCACGGCGACACCGTAGACGGTCTCGGTCGGGATCAGGGCCAGACCGCCACAGCCGAGCACCTCGGCCGTACGCTCGACGGCAAGCCGATGCGGCTCGCGCGCTCCCTCGTATACCCGATAGACCGTCTGCATGTGTATGCCAGCCCCTTACGCTCTGGTGCAAGTTTGTTTACTGTGGGGCATTCTCGCACGAAACGTTCAACCTATTTGCCCAGAGCGCATGTTGGTTTGGTGAGCGGCTGTAGTAGTCGGTGAAAGTGAGGGGGTTATTGGCGGTTTTAGTGAGCAAGCGTCACGGTATGATCGGGGAACTCAATGCTTGCGACAAGTTTTCCCCCAAGGCTTTCGGCATACCTGCTGAGGGTGTCGAGCCTCATCGAGCCCAACTCTCCGCGCTCAAGCTCGGAGACGCGTTTTTGAGAAACACCCATCGACTGAGCGACCGACGCCTGCGTCAGATCCTTGAGTTTACGAATCTGGGCAAGCTTGTAAGCCTCGATACGCTCACGAGTTTTCTCCTGCTCGGCGGCAATGGAGTCGCGCGCTATCCCGCGAGACTCCATATACTCATGCAGTTCCATCTCGATCGAGCCTCCTTACGTGACGGCGGTATATTTGCTCGGCCTTGGGAATGTTAATCGCATACCAGCCGTTCCATTTTGCCCTAGACGACCTCGCCCTTGACTTATCACCTGCTAGCAGCAATACAGCCTGGCGTTTGGGGTCGAAAGCAAAGAGAATGCGAATCACCGACTGTCCACACGACGTGACTCTTAGCTCCTTTAAGTGGTGGAGCTTCGATCCTTTCACGCGATCAACCAGCGGACGGCCGAGGCCAGGACCTTCCTTCTCAAGCACCAAAAGGTCTGCGTAAATCTGCCGCAGCGTAGCGTCATCCTGCTCATCAAGCCAAGGCTCGATATAGTCGAGCACAATACGGTATCGATGCTGCTGATTTGACATACCTTTCTCCTTCTATAATAGAAGTTTAACGGTATATTGCAAGGACGAATTAGCTTTCTCTCTATTTAGCAAGAGCTACTGCACGGAGCCGCCAAACAGTGAGGGGTTATTGAACTGCGACGAACTTCTTTGGTCTTCCGGCGTGACGTTCTTGGGCGGCGTAACGCTCGATGCTGTCGATCGTAATCATCCGACGACCACCAACGAGCTCAACATCCAGCTTGCCGGCTTTGACCAACGCAGTGATCCGCGGTGCGGAGACTTTGAGGTCCAGTGCTGCGTCTTTAAATGTTCGACACGCCGCTTCTCTCGCGCTCTCATGGTCGATTTCGACCGAAAGGGCCACGACCTCGGCCGAACGCTCGTACTCAGCCGGAGTCAAACCGTTGTTGAGGTCGTCGGCCAAAAACGCCATCAGTGCCTCGCTTGCATGTGCTATTGCTTCTTCACGCGTGTAACCGTCGGCAAAGGCGCCAGGGATCTGTGGAAAGCTAGCGCAGTAACCGTCGTCTTCTTTTATGAGAACGCAGTCATAGGTAAATCGTTGCTTCATCATGACCCCCAGCTGTCAACTGGAATAATTATAAATTAGTTTATAGTTTTTGATAAATCAGTTAATAAATATTACTGACGCTGTTTGGGCTCGGTGACGATGGCTCGGACGATGCGGGGGCGATCGGTGAGGTCATGGACGATGCGCACGTCCGATAGGCCCGCCTGGCGGCAGAGCTCGGCAGCGGCGTCGAGGGCTCCCTCGTAGAGCTCGCAGGCAAAAAGACCGCCGGCACGCAGCATGTAGGGAGCCGCGTTGAGCAGGCGGCGGAAGATGTCCAAGCCATCGGCGCCGCCCTCGAGCGCCAGATCGGGCTCAAAGTCCTTGACCTCGTGCGGCAGCGAGCGCATGACATCGGTGGGGATGTAGGGCGGGTTGGAGACGAGCACGTCAAAGGTGCCCCACTGATCGCGGGGGATGGAGCTTACCAGGTTGGTGAGGCTGAACGCGACCTCGTCCGCTGCAAGGCCAAGCGCATCGCGGTTTTTGGTTGCCAGGTCGATGGCACGCGGCTCGATATCGGTAGCGGTGCAGGTGACGTGGCCGCGGCGCTCCCAGGCAAGCGAGAGCGAGATGCAGCCCGTGCCGCAGCCGACCTCGAGAACACGGGCGATGCGGGGCTCGACCGGAGCGGGCTCAGCGGCGTTCTGCGCGGAGGTCGTCTCCTGGTCGTCACCTTCGATGGCGATGCCGTATTCGTCGAGCTCGGGCTCGGAGGCTTCCACGTCATCGGTATCTGCCACTTCGGCTTCGGCCGCCTGCGCGGCGGCTTCCTCGGCCTCGCGATCGGCCAGCTCCTCGGCGTAGGCGCGGCTACCGAGCACATCGCTGCCCAGCGCGGCTTCATCGGCAGCCGTTAAGTTGGCGGCACGGCGCTCGGCGGTCGCACGCTCATCGGCCAGCGCCGCCTCGGCCTTGCGGGCCTGCTCGACCTCGTCGTTCCAGGGCAGCTCCACGCGCTGACGGGCAGCGGCCTCGGGGCTCAGCACCTCGGCATCCAAGTAGTTGAGAACTTCCTCGACGAGCATCTCGGTCTCGGGACGCGGGATGAGCACGCCAGGGGCGCAGGCAACGTCGATCATGCGGAACTGCGTGCTACCCGTGATGTACTGCAGCGGTTCGCCTTTGGCGCGGCGGACGACAGCTGCATGCATGGTCTCGAGCTGGGCCGCGTCGAGCGTCTCGTCCATGCGCATATATAGGTCAATGCGCGCCAAGCCCGTAGCCGCGCACAGCAACCACTCAGCAGAAAGACGGGGGTGTTCCTCGCCGCGCTCGGCCAGGTACTCCTTGGTCCACTCGAGACAACGCTTGATGGTCCAAATCTCGTTTGCCATGGGGTCCTCCCCTCTTAAGCGCCAGGCGGCGCGTGAATGTCGGAGCAGATTGTACGCGAGGGCAGCACTTGGCAAGAGACGATTAAAGGCGATTATCAAGAATCAGCCCAGAATTTTGCATCAGGCTCGCTCGAAGTGTTCATTCGTCGACGTCTAAATTTGAATCCGTCAAGTTTTTGGCAAGGTTGCCCCAAACCTGACCAATATCTAACCAAACACTTGCCAAATCACTTGACGAACGACGCATCGAAAAAAGCGCTGCGACTTCTCGGACGATTTTTTGAGCATTATTTTTGACAGCAGGCCAACGCTTTAAGCAGGTTTTAGCAGGCAAACAGTTCAATGGCTGCAAAATCAAACCAAATAAACTCAAACAGCAATTTACCCGCTGCCCCATACAGCCCGAAACAAGAACATCCCCGATGACTACCCAAGGGGCGTCCCCAAGTAAACGCCGCAGGTTGAGCATAAGTCAGCGAAAACGCCCCTAAGCGAGCAAGGTGACGTGAAAGAGGAGGGAAGCGTACTTTGGTACGCGACCGACGATTGAACGTCAGATTGCCGCTTAGGGGCGTTTGCAGCGTCGAGTCGTTACGCGGTTCGTAGAACCGCGTAACCTACACAGCCTGTGCCAGCTTCTCAGCTCGCTCGGCGGCGGCGAGTGCCTCGATGACAGTACCGAGCTGGTCGCCCAGAAGGACGCCGTTGTAGGTGGAGTTGAAACCGATGCGGTGATCGGTCACGCGATCCTGGGGCTGGTTGTAGGTGCGGATCTTCTCAGAACGGTTGCCGTGGCCGATCTGGCTCTGACGCTCGGCGCCAAGCTCAGCCTGCTGCTTCTCGAGCTCCATCTCGTACAGACGGGCGCGCAGCATCTGCATGCAGACCTCGCGGTTCTGAATCTGGGAACGCTGCTCCTGCGACTGCACCACGGTGTTGGTGGGCAGGTGGGTAATGCGCACGGCGGAGTAGGTGGTGTTAACGCACTGACCGCCAGGGCCCGAAGCGCAGTAGGTGTCGATGCGCAGGTCGGACTGGTTAATCTGGACGTCGATCTCCTCGGCCTCGGGAAGCACGGCAACGGTGGCCGTAGAGGTCTGGATGCGGCCCTGGGACTCGGTCTTGGGGACGCGCTGGACGCGGTGGACGCCGGACTCGAACTTCATGACGGAGTAGACGCGGTCGCCCTCGACCTTGAACTCAATGGACTTAAAGCCGCCGGCCTCGCTGGGGCTGGAGTCGAGCACGGTGGTCTTCCAGCCGCGCGACTCGCAGAAGCGCTGATACATCTTGTACAGGTCACCGGCAAAGATGGCGGCCTCGTCGCCACCGGCGGCGGAGCGAATCTCGACGATAGTGTTCTTGTCGTCGTTGGGGTCGCTCGGAATGAGCATGTACTTGATGTCTTCCTCGAGCTGGGGAAGCTTCTCCTCGTTCTCGGAGATGTCCATCTGGAGCATCTCCTTCTCGTCCGCATCGGTGGTGTCGCGGAGCATCTCCTTGGCGGCCTCGATGTCATCGAGCGCGCCGATGTACTCGCGCGAGGCGGCGATGAGGTCGGACTGGTGCGCGTACTCCTTGTTGAGACGCGTGAACTCCTTGATGTCGGAGGCGACGGCGGGGTCGGAGAGCTTCTTCTCGAGCTCCTCGTAGGCCTTGATGATCTTTTCGAGCTTGTCGCGCATGGCGGGACTCCTTTATATGCGTGAAGGTGAAAATCGGCAGAATTGATGGGGCGCGCGGCGCCACTGCGGGGGTAAGCCCAGCTAGAACATGTCGATCTTCAGATACATGCGCATCCCTTCGCGTATGGGGTACATAGTTGCGGTCTAACCCATACATGATAGCGTGCGCAGGCATACCTGCATATAACCCGCACGGAATGCGACAAAGGGTCACTCTCTTTCCTTGAATATCAACTTCATCCGAACGCCTCCCGCATTCATCCGTACACGTACGGATGAATGCGGGAATCCGATACCCTGAGGGCCGGATCGGCCGGCCCCGGGAGATCGGAGGACGCCATGTCCGGAAAGAGCGGGAAGGGCGCCGCGAAGGCGGTCCCGAGGACCCACGGCAGGCTCACCGGGTACGAGCGGGACACGGTCCAGAGGATGCTGAAGCGCAGGACTCGCTCGACCACTTCCTCGATAGGTTCAAGGGCGTGTCGACCCGCAGGCCCCACAGCTACCTGATGTGGTTCAAGTGGCTGCACGAGGCTACACGCATCGGGGACGGGGCGTCGCCCATGCGCGGGCAGCCCGAGGACGGGTGCTACAGGAAGACCTGGAAGAAGATGATGGAGCCGGACTACGAGTTCCGCCCGGAGCTGGACGAGCAAACGGCGGGTTAACGTAGCCTTTCACCAAAAAGGGCGGGCGGCCGCGCCCTGCGACCACCCGCCCTCAATCAAAGCCCTTCTCGGCCGCCGCAGTTACCGGTTCCGGCGCCGCAGGATCACGCCTGCGGCGATCAGCACCACCGCGCCGCCCGCGATGCCACCCAGGGCCATCGGTGACAAGCTGGTATCGCCCATATTCGGCAGACCCGGCTTCTCCTCCTTCGGCACCGGCGACTTGCTCGGCGGATTGGCGGGCGGCTCCATCGGCGGGGTGGTCGGCGGCGTGTACGTGTTCTTGAACACCGGCGCCACGTCGCCATCATAGGTTACCGTCGCCACCAGATGGCCCGCACCGTCGTCCGTCACCGTCACCGTTACCCGGTGCTCGGCCGCGTCGTACGTCACGTTCTTCTGACCGTCATCCACCTCGGAGATGCTGTAGGCGTACGTTCCGGGCTTGTCGTACGAGATCGCCTCGAAGCCCACCGTGCCGTCCGCCGCGTTCTTTGCAGTCTGCAGCACCTTGCCGTCGGCATCCTTCAGCTGGAAGGAGAACTGCCCTTCCTTAAGGTCTTCGCCGCTCAGCACCTTGGAGGCCCCCAGCTTCACCTCAGTCGCGGCCGGCGCGTAGCTGTTGCTGAATGCCACCGCATCCGCAGCCTTGCCGCCCTTGCTGTAGGCAACCTGCGTCTCCAGCGCGTGCGTCTCCGCATTCTCCGTCACCGTCACCGTCGCGGTAAAGACCGTCGTGTCGTAGGTGACGCCGTTCGCCGTCGCCCCTGCCCGCTCGGACACGGTGTAGACGTACGTCCCCACCTTGTCCAGCTGCAGCGGCGCGAAGCCGAACGTGCCGTCGGCACCGTTCTGCACCGTCTGCACCACGTTACCGTCGGCGTCCTTCAGGTCGAAGGAGAACTCACCCTCGGCCAGGTCGCGGCCAGTCAGGGCCTTCGTTCCGGTAATCGTCGCCGTCGTTGCCGTCGGCGTGTAGGTGTTGGTGAAGGTCAGATCCGCAGCCGTCTTGTTCGCCGTCGCGATCAGCTGGCCGCTGCCGTCGTCGGTCACGCTCACCGTCACATCCAACACCGCATCGCTGTAAGTGATGGTGGCATCTTGGCCCGCAATCTCCTTCACCTGGTACTCATGTGAACCAGTCGCAGTGTACGAGATGGCCTTGAAGGTAAACGCCTTACCCACGTTCGTGGTCCGGTCGATCACCTGCCCCGTGGCCACGTCAATCAGCGCGAACGTGAACTCGCCATCGGCGGGCGTCCGCGTGGTGGCCGGGTCGGCATTCTTAAGCACCTTGGTGCCAGAGATCTGGTAGGAGGTCTGACCCGGCTGGTAGCTGTTCGCAAACGTCATGGTATTGGGGGTGACGCCGTTCTCGGTGCCCTCGCTCGGTTTCACCGTAGAGCTCTCTACCACCAGCTTGCCGTCGTTGTTGTCCTTCACCACGTAGGTCAGGGTGTACGTCTTGCCGGTGTAGGTCACGCCCGGCACGCCCGGCGCGCCGTCCGTCGGCTGCACCTCACGGACCGTGAAGGGAAAGGTGCCCGCATGGTCGAAGGTCAACTCGTTAAAGTAAACCTTGCCCTTGGCGTCGTTCTTCTGGGTCTGGAGCACCGTACCGTCAGACCCCACCAGCTCGAAGGCGAAGTCTCCCGCCTTTAGCTGATAGCTGCCGTCGTGCACGTCAACGCTCTTGGTGAGGGCGATCGCGCCGGAGTTCGTCGCCTTCGCCTTGTAGGTGTTGGTGAAGGTGGGCTTCGTGGCGTCCGCGCCGTCGTAGGCGACGCTCGCCTGCAGCGTGCCGGCATTGTCCACAACCGTCACCACGGCATGATGCACCGCGTCGTCGTAGGTCACGTAGGCCAGATCACCCTTCCGCTCCACGATAGTGTACTCGTACGTGCCCGGCTTCGCGTAGGAGAAGGCGTCGAAGTTAACGCTTCCGTCCGCGCCGTTGGTCGCGGTCCGGACGGGCTTGGCCCCGGCAAGCTGCTCAGCAGTCATTTTGCCCTCGTACACATCGAAGGTGAACTCGCCGTCCTTGGGGACGATCGGCGTGTTGTCGTCCTTCTTCACATAGCTCTTCTGCGCACCGAGGGCCAGACCGGTCGCGGCCGGCTGGTAGGTGTTGGTGAAGGTATCCGAGCCGGATGCGCTCGTCACGATCGCCTTCGCATTCAGTGCTCCGTTCCCGCCGTCTGTGACCGTCACCGTATAGGTGAGGGCATGATTGTCATAGACCATGCCCGGCTCCGCGCCCGGCTGCTCCACGATGGTGTAGGTGAAGTCCTTGCTCGCGGCACCGTCCAAGTCGGAGAGCTGGAACTCGCGCGTGAAGCAGACCTTGCCGTTTGCATCGTTCTTCGCGGTGGCGATCACGTTGCCGGCAGCGTCCTTCAGGTCGAAGGTGAACTCGCCGTCCGCAGGCTTCGTCGTGTGATCGAAGCCGTCCGCAACCTTGATGGTCTTGGTCGCCGTCAGCTCCACGGATCCCTTTGCGGTGTAGGTGTTGTTGAAGGTGGGAGCCGTAGCGGTACCGTCATAGGTGACGGTCACCTTCGTCTTGTTGTTGTCGTCCTGGTTCTGCTCTACCTTGACGTGTACCTTGACTTCCTTGGCGTCGTAGGCCACGCCGTCGACGGACTGGCCGGCCTTCTCCTCCTTGAGCGTGTAGTCGTACTCGCCCAGGTTCAGGCCCTTGACGGTCAGCTTGACCTTGCCATTCTTATCGTTGGTGCCGCGAGCGTCCTCATTGCCGTCCTGGTCGTACAAGCCGAAGGTGAACGCATCGGCCGTCAGGTCCTTGCCCGCGAGAACTTTCGTGGCCTCAACGGTGACGTCCGCCGTCGGCTTCGTGTTGGTGAAGGTCGGCACGGCCTTCTCACCGTCGTAGGTGACGGTCGCCTTCAGCTCGCCCTTTTCGTCGGTGACCTTGACGTGGACCTTCACGCCCTTCGCGTCGTAGACGACGGTCGAGTCGGCGCCCTTCACCTCCTTGATGGTGTAGTCGTGGTCGCCCGGCGTAGCGTAGTCGATGGCTGCAAAGGCGACCTTGCCGTCCTTCTCGTTTTGGACAGTCTGGACCACGCTGCCGTCCTTGTCGAGCAGCTGGAACGTGAAGTCACTCCCCGCGAGCTCACCGCCCGTGAAGCGCTTCGTCGCCTTGAGCGTTACCGAGGTCTCCTTCGGGTGGTACGTGTTCGTGAAGGTCTTGTCTCCACTCGTTACCTGCGGTGTGGCCGTCAGCGTACCGGCGCCATCGTCTGTGACCGTCACCGTATAGGTGAGGGTATGGTTGTCATAGACCATGCCGGCCTCCGCGCCCGGCTTCTCCGCGATGGTGTAGGCGAAGTCCTTGCTCGCGGCGCCGCCCAGGTCGGCGAGCTCGAAGTCGCGCGTGAACTTCACCATGCCATCGGCCTCGTTCTTCGCGGTGTCGAGCACCTTGCCGTCGGCGTCCTTCAGCTCGAACGTGTATTCGCCGCCCTTCAGCTTCGTGTCGTGCGTGAAGCCCGGCGCGACCGCAACGACCTTGGTCGCCGTCAGCTCCACGGATCCCTTTGCGGTGTAGGTGTTCGTGAAGGTGGGGGCATCGGCCTTGTCACCATCGTAGGCAACGGCGGCGTCCAGCTTGCCAGCTTTGTCCATGACCTTCACCGCGGCATGGTGCACCGCGTCGTCGAAGGTCACGTGGGACAGGTCGCCCTTCTTCTCCACGATGGTGTACTTGTACTCGCCGGCCTTGGTGTAGTTGATGGCCGGGAAGGTGACGGTGCCGTCCTCGCTGTTCTTGGCGCTCCGGATGGGTTGCTTGCCCTTCAGCTGCTCAGCCGTCAGGTCGCCCTCGTACAGGTCGAAGGTGAACTCGCCGCCCTTGAGCGTGGCCGGCGTGTTGTCGGGCTTCACATAGGCCTTCTTCGCCGTGAGCGCCACCGAGGTCTCGGCGGGCTGGTACTTGTTAGTGAAGGTCGGGGCATCGTTCTTGCCGTCATAGGTGACGGTCGCCTTCGCCTTGTCGCCCTCCGCCTTCACCGAGACGTGAACCTTCACCGCCTTGGTGTCGTAGGTGATAGTCGGATCGGCACCGACGTTTTCCTCCTTGAGTTTGTAGTCGTACTCGCCGATGGTCAGACCGGTGAGGGCAAGATTGATCTTGCCCTCCTTGTCGTTCTGGACGATCTTGACGGGATTACCCGTGGACGTGTCGCCTTGGTACAGGCCGAAGGCGAACGCGCCGTCCGTCAGCGCCTTGCCCGCGAGAACTTTCGTGGCCTCGACGGTAACGTCCGTCGTCGGCTTCACGTTGGTGAAGGTCGGCACGGCCTTATCGCCGCCGTAGGTGACGGTCGCGTCCAGCCTGCCGTTCTTGTTATCGGTAACGCTGACCTTGACCTTCACTTTCTGACCGTCGTAGACGATGGTCTGGTCGTTACCGGTAACTTCCTTGATGGTGTACTCGTAGTCACCTGCCTCGGTGTAGTTGATGGGCTGGAAGGTAATGTTGCCCTTCTCGTCGTTCGTGACGGTCTCAATGGGCGTGCCTTCCGCCTTGTCACCCTTGTACAGAGCGAACGAGAAGTCGTTCCCCGCGAGCGCACCGCCCCTAAAGCGTTTCTTCGCCGCCAAGGTCACGGAACCCTTCGCAGCATAGCTGTTGATAAAGGTGGCGAGGTTCACCTTGCCGTCCTTGACCTCAGCCTTGATGGGCTTGGCCTCAGCGTCACCATCCTTCTTCACCGTCACGCCCGTGACGGTCAGCTTGGCGTCCTTATCCTCGACCCTTACCGTGACGGTATAGGTCGAGGCGTCCATCGTCCAGCCAGCGTTCTGCACGCCGTCCGCTGCGGGATCATCATCAGCGTTGTGCACCTCGGTGAGCGTGAACGTGTACTCGCCCGCCTTGTTGAACGTCATATTCGAGAAGTCGACCGTCTGGCCCTTGTCCTTGATAATCTTGTCCTTCGTGGCCTTGGACTCCGCGTGCGCGTCGCCCGCCAGGTCGTCCGACACACCCAAGTCGCCGGCGGCGATCTTCTGCTGTGTCTCTTCCGTGGCGGTCAGCGTGAACGAGAACGCCTTCTCCGTGCTCTCAACACCGGAGATCTTCTTCGTCACCTGCGGGGTCAGCTCGTCGCTGGCGTCTGACTTGTAACTGTTCTTGAACGGGACGGTAGGCGTAGCGGGCTTTGCATTGCGACTCGAGACCGTCTTCACGTAGTTGGTCGTGGTATCGAGGCCCTTAATCGCCTCGGCCGTCAGCGCATCAACGTTGCCGCCCCCGCCAACAAGCGCCGTCACGCCCGGGCCCTTCGCGATGGTCGTCTCGGTGTAGAGCTGGCCTTTGTTGTCCGGATTCGGCTTCACCGCAATGAGCACGTAGGCGTCACCGGGGTACTCGGTGTCATACGTGTATCCACCAGCGTTGGCGCCATGCGCCTCAGACACCTTGTACACATACACCTTGTTGTAGCTCAGCTGCGTGAAGTTCATCTTCAGCTTGCCGGACATCGTGGCGGTCTGCGTATCGTCACCGTCATCCTTGCCCACGGTGTTCTTGAACGACTTATCGGTATCAGCCGGCTCCGGGGCCGTCGTACCGTTATACGTCATCGCCTCGATGGTGAACGGGAACATGCCATTCTTCAGCGGGGTACCAACCAGAGTCTTGGTCACATCGATGCCCGCGTAGGTACCAGAGGCCGCATAGATGTTGGTGAACGCGGCGGCGTCCGTCACCTGCCGGTCGGCATCCGTCGTCGCCTGCTTGTTGTCGTACGCAACCGACGCGGTCAGCTTACCGGTGTGCTTGCCGTTCTCGATATCGGTCACTGTGTACGTCACCGTGGACGTATGGCCGTCATACGCAATACCAGTCTTATCCGCGTCGGTCGGCTTCGTCTCGTTCACATTGAACGTATACGTGCCCGACTTGGTGAACACCAGGTCGCCCGCACCAAAGGTTGCAGAACGCGTCGCGTCACCGGCGCCTGCGATCTCAACCTTAGTCGTCAGATCGCCGGTCTCATCGGAGTCGGTAGCCTTCCTCTGGGTAACGACCTTGTTTTTAACCGCATCCCTCGTCGCATCATCCGCCGGCGTCAGGGTGAAGTCGAACGCATCGCTCGTCTCCCACGCGCGCCCGGTGAACGTCTTTTGCACGTTAACCGGCGCCGACGTCGCCTGGGCCACCGTGTAGGTGTTCTTGAACGGGATGTATCCGTTGGCGTCCGTCAGCTGCGTGCCGTCGGCCTTCCAATACGTGACCGTGGAGGACAGGCACTTACCCGTCCCAGACTCGTTATCAACCTGCTGGTTCTTCACCAGCACGTAGTACACCGTATCGTCGTAGCCCATGCCACTGGACGTCGATGTATCGGAATCCTTGACCTCGGTCACCTTGTACACGTAGGTGAGGTTCTCGCTCTCCATCGTATAGGTGATCTGCGGGAACGCAGCGATACCGTCGTCATCATTCTTCGCCGTGGTCGTGGTGGACGTGCACCCCTTAGGCATGGGGACCTTGCTGGCACCGACGCTGTAGGAGGTGGCGAGCTTGCCGAAATCGATGGCTCCACTCGGCACGGCATCATTCTTCATCCCGCCGAGTGCCTCGAGCTGGAACGTGAACTTATCCTTCACAAGCGGATTTGCACCGGACTGGTCGGCATACGTCTTCTGCACGTTGAAGGAGATGGTCTTCTCATCGGTGTTATAGGTGTTCGTGATCTTGGCGATTTTGTCAGCGACCTCGATCGGGCTGTCCTCATAGCTCACGCCGTCGTCGGTATAGGTCTGCTCCATCTTGACTTCCGGCTGCGACAGCGTGCCGTCGCCGTTATCCCTCACCGTCACCGTGACGCGGTAGGAAGCGCTCGAATACCCGAACCCGGGCAGCCAGTCAGCGTCGTTTTGAGACGGCGTGGCCTCGGCAATGAGATAGGTGTAGGTGCCGGGCTTGGCGTACTCAATATTGCCGAAGTCGAACTTGTCCCCGTTCTTGACGGTCTTCACAACCTGCTTCATACCACTCACGGGCGCATCCTTGGCACCGGCGGGCATCGGCGTTCCCTTGTCCGCGCGCAGGTAAATCTTGAAGCTATCGCCATCCTTCCAGTCACGGCCCCGGAGCACCTTCTGCGCCCAGAACGCATTGGTGAGCGTCACCGGCGGCTTTACGCTGTAGGTATTCGTGAATACCAGCTTGTTGGCGGCGGCCACCGTGCCGTCGGCGTTCTGCTTTGCGATCGTGCCGGAGATGCTGTCGCCCTCGCCGCTCAGGGCGTTGCCGCCCTGCTCGCGCTTGGTCAGCGTGAAGCCGGCCGGCATCTTGTCCGTATCGGCCAGCTCCTGCACCGTGTAGGCGTCGTGCTCGTCGAGACCGTACACGCGGATCGTCTGGCCGGCCGTGATGGTCTGCTCGCGGCCGTTCGTCAGGTCGAACATATCGCCGACCTGCTTCTCGCTTGCGGCCCCCGCGTTCTCAAACACTGCGGCCTTGTACGTCTTCCCCGCCGTCGTGGGCACGGTGAACTTGAAGGTGAACTTCGCGTCCTTATTGCCCGTCAGTCCCTTCGGCACCACGACATGCTTGGTCACTTCGAGGCTCGCCTCGCGCTTGTTAGCCACGCGCACACAGGTGGCACCCGTGAACAGGGCATTCAGATTCATGTCGCCCAGATTGGCACGGGCACCTTTCGACGTGGTCCCCTTGGGCAGCTCGTCCTGGGTGATACCCATACGTATCCAGCCCGTCTCGGTCTCCAGGCGGTAGGGTTTGCCCTCCTCGGTGGGCCCATACTGGTACATGCGTCCGTTAGCGCCGTACTTGAGGCGCACTGTGTCGTCTGCACCCACGGGTTCGACATCGGTCCACGTCAGGTTGCCGTTATCATTGGTCTCGCCATTCGAGGTCTGCCGCGTACCTTTGATCCACGTAAGCGTGTTGTCGATGTCGCCCTCTGCGCCAAACTGGCCCAGGCTCTTCAGGAGCGAGCCCACGCCCACGAACGTCGAAACGCCGTCATCGGGCGTACCAGCATCGGCGTGGACGCCGTAATCGTCCACAATCACCTTGGTGAGCGTGTCGTTAAGCAGGAAGCCCTGGGGCGCCGAGACCTCCTTTAGGTAGTAGGTGCCCTTCACGAGCGGCTCTTTACCGTCGCTCGTATACGGGAATATGCCCGCACCTTCGAGCTTGACCGGGTTGGCGACCGACCTTGTCGTCAGGGTGTCGTAGGGGGTCTGTTCGCCATTGAGCACGGCCTTGCCGTTCGCATCCTCAGTCACCTGGGTGGATTTGTACAGGCCGAACTTCGCCCCGTCAACGGGCTTACCCTCGGAATCGGTCTTCTGCACGAACAGGCGATTCTGGATGTTCGTGACGAGCAGGCGCGTGGCGAACTGCCGCCGGAAATTCTCCTTGCCGTCGGGGAGGTCATCGCTGAACACGTGGACCGTGTTGTCCATCCTCGCTTCGGCGATGGAGCTCGCCGTTGTGTAGTAGATGGCCACCGTGTACTCGGCATCCTTGCGGGCATCACCGCTCAGCAGGTAGTAGTACTTGGAGATATCACCGGGCAGATTTTGAATCTCTACCTGGTACTGGCCGCTCGTGTTGAGCGTGAAGGCGTGCAGGTCCTTCTTCGCCGCCTCGATAGCGCCGGCCTTGCTCGACTTCTCGGCGAGGGTGTACCCCATTCCCGTCGATGAGTCGCCCGACACGGCGTACCAATTGTTCTGATCTTTGATATCTGCGTTTGCGCTTTTATCGCGCTTGAGCACCACAGCGAACAGTATGCCGGACTCCAGGTCGTCGATCTTGTCGGACTTCGTCAGGTTATCATTTGCCTTGTACACGGTCGACGGCGCGGTGATGGTCTCCTTCGCAGCGGCGAACGCACCGGTCTTCCACACGACGCTGTCCGCGTCCATACCGCCGCGGTTGATGATGACGCCGCCCGCGTCCTTCTT
Source organism: uncultured Collinsella sp. (assembly GCA_934646865.1). Taxonomy (GTDB): domain Bacteria; phylum Actinomycetota; class Coriobacteriia; order Coriobacteriales; family Coriobacteriaceae; genus Collinsella. The sequence goes on from CAKUEU010000008.1 coordinate 27,180, forward strand.
GTCGCTTGCGGGCACGTACTCGAGCTGCATGTTACCGTCCGTTGCCGTGAGGCTCGAGCGGTAACCGTTGGGCGCTTTTGTTTCCTTCAGGAGGTAGTGCTGGTAATGATACTCTTTATAAAGGTCATCGAAGTTGATAACGCCGTTGTCCACGTCATTTGTGAGCGTCAGTTGTCCATCCGCGTCCGTGGTGCCGGAGCCAAGTAGGTTTTCCCGATTAGCGGTCGTGTCAGTGAAGTTCTCGTCTGTCTTGTACAGCGCGAACTGAGCGCCCTCCACCAGACCGCCATCCTGGTCGAACTTGATAATGTCGGACTCGGGAACCGTCACGAGGTTGTACTTGAGCTTCATGTTGGAGTCGGTGGCGCCACGCTCCAAGTAGAAGAACTTGAGCGTGTGGCTGGTGTCTTTAGCGAAGGTGTTGCCAGTGAAGCCCGAAGTGCCCCGCCCCGCATCATTGAACTTGCTTAACAGCGTGCCGTTTGGGGAATCGTTAACCTTAATCTCGCCCGTTTGGAAGTCAATGGTCAGCTTAGCACTGGTGTGGATGCCGCCAATGTCGCCCACGAGGACATCGTCAATGAACACCCAGACGTCGTCGTCGCCGGCGAACTCAAAGGTCATGGGCTTGCCAGCATTCGTTTTACCACCCTCCGGCTGCACGAAGCGCGACGACATGGAGAGGCCGAAATAATGGTTGAGGGGTTTTCTGTCGTTATATTGCGGGTCGCCGACGTTCTGCGACGTAATGCCGTTCGGGACGAGTTTGCCGTCCTTCTCCTTGAATACCTCATCGGCCGCATCGAAGGGGAAGAACTGGCCTACTGTATGAGGCCAAGCCCCCGCTTGCATAACGCCGGCAGCATTGTAGACATCAAATGCATTCTTCTTGGAGTTGTACGCCGCGTAGTTCTGCGAGCTGTCATACTCGTAGTAGCCGTCCTTGTTGACCTGCAACAGACCCGTCACACCCATATGGGATATCTTGCCCGTCTGGGTGGAAGAATCAAACAGGTAGCCGAGGGATTCTCCGTCCCAGCGGTCGGTGAGCTTCGGGTAACCGCCGGTAAGAACGTTGTTCACGATGCCGGTGCGAGGAGAGGAGCCATTCGTATACTGGTTGAGCTCCTCGCTGGCTCCCTGATCCTTGAACTGGAAGCGGTGGCCCTTGTTGATGCCGTCGGATCCACTGACCGACAGGTGATCCTCCGAATTCACCCAGTAATCAAACAGGTTGATTGTTGTCCCCGAAGGCGAAATCGTCGTAACCGTGTGGTCCGAAAACGCCGCTTCCGCACGGGTCGGCAGGAAGAAACTCGCCGTCAGCGCGACGGCGAGGGCCAAAACAATCACATATGGCGAGACCGGGCGCAGCCCACGACGACGGCCATAAGACATGACGGACCACCGCTCGCGCGGCCGGTGTTCACCAGGAAGTTCCCTGCTTAGACACCCCCCCCCGGTAGCATTATTCACGAGTCGAGACGTCGTCTCTCTGAGCTCCTGCATAATTTCCTCCCCAGTCACACGGCGACCTGCCCGGGTGCTCCCCGGGGGCCGAGGCAGTCTGGCACATGCCCGCAGTCGTTCAAGGAATACCAACCCCAGCATATGTCTCTTAAGATATCTTAGTCTTATTCTATGACAGTTTTTGTCTCATTACCGATGAAATCGGCTCAGTCCCTTTGTCGCATGCTAGAGCGTGTGGAGCAGGGCGATGAGGAAGCGGATGCCTTGGAGGTAGGCGCGACGGGTGATGCGCTCGTTGGTGCCGTGGACGCCGCGGTCGCATTCGTCATCGTCGACCACAAAGGCGGAGAAGCGGATGCACTCGTGGCAAATGCGCTGGTAGTTGGCGGCATCGGTTGCACCAATCACGGTCGAGGGCACGATGCTCATCGGCTCTTGGCCCACCGCAGACGATCCGTTTTCCTCCGTCGGCTTGGGATCACGGAAATAGCGGGCGGCGATGGCGCGGACGGCCTCGAGCCCCGGACCGCCCACGCGCGGGGACGGCGAGGGCTCGGAGCTGCCGGGGCCCAGCTCGACCTCGACTCGGCCGGCGAGCCCAGCGGTGGCAACGGCCTCGCGGCAGCAGGCCACGACATCGGCCACGCTCGTACCCTCGAGCATGCGGAAGTTGATATTGACCCACATATCTTGCGGCATTACGTTGGCACCGGTACTGCCGCCCTCGATTTGCGTGGGCGCACAGGTGGTGGTCACAAGCGGGTACAGCTTTTTGCTGGCAAGGCAGTCGCGCACGATGGCATCCTTGCTGGCAGCAATCTCGTCTGCGGTATAAAGCCCCAGCTCGACGAGCTGCGCGGCAAGCAGATCGGTCACACGCGCCGGCCATTCGATATCGCAGATTGCGGCGATAGCACGGCTGAGCACCTCGAGCGACGTGCCGCCGTAGGGGTTGGAAGAATGCCCGCCCTCGCTTTTCGTCTTGAGCACGATGTCGGCATAGCCTTTCTCGGCCAGGTCGGCGTGCATGAGCCAGCCTTCGTCCGCGGCATACTCGGCGGCCGAAACGATACGGTAGTCGCCCTCATCGATTAGGTACTCAAGCTCAACGCCGCGTTCCTCGAGCGCACGACCGATCGCACCGGCACCGTGCTGCGTGGTCTCCTCGTCCTGGCCAAAGGCCAGCAGCAATGTGCGCTCATGCTGCCAACCGTGCGCCAGCGCATATTCAACCGCCTCGAGAATGCCCGCGACCTGGTCTTTCATGTCGATTGCGCCACGACCCCAAATGTAGGTGTCGTCCACGTGACCGCTAAAGGGAGCGTGCGTCCAGTCCTCCTCGGTGCCTGGCACCACGGGGACCACGTCCATGTGGCCCATGAGCATAACGGGCTTAAGGGCGGGGTTGGAGCCGGCAAGCGACACGAGCAGCGAATGATCGATGAGCTCAACCTCGCCCGCCGCGAACACGCGCGGCCAGGCCTGCTGCATATAGGCACGCAGGCCATCAAACGGCTGCCAGTCCACCGCCTCGGCATCCATACTCGAGATGGTCGGAAACGACAGCACGCGGCCCAGGCGCTCGCATGCGCTGGCCTCATCCAAATCGGCAAAATCATCCTCATGCGCAAAGAAGCGCCAAACCTCGGCCATGACATCCTTTCGATTGTGACGACAAAGGCCGCCCCACCGGAGCGGCCCTGTCGTTCACGCGTTTGCGGTCGGTTATTTGTCCTCGAGATAGCGCGAGAGGAACTCGCGGGTGCGCTGGTGCTTGGGGTTGCCGAAGAGTTCGGCCGGCGCGGCGTCCTCGAGCACCACGCCCTTGTCCATAAAGACCACGCGGTCGGACACGGTGCGGGCAAAGGCCATCTCGTGCGTGACGACGACCATGGTCATGCCGTCGGCCGCGAGCTTGCGCATGACCTCGAGCACCTCGCCCACAATCTCGGGATCGAGTGCGGAGGTGGGCTCGTCGAACAGCATGATCTGCGGATTCATGCACAGGGCGCGGGCGATGGCCACGCGCTGCTTTTGGCCACCGGACAGGCGACCCACGGCGGCATGCGCGAACTTTTCGAGCCCCACGCTCGTCAGATGCTCCATCGCGACCTTTTCGGCCTCGGCCTTGCTCATCTTTTTGAGCGTGACGGGCGCGAGCGTGCAGTTGTCGAGTACGTCCATGTTGTTGAACAGGTTGAAGCCCTGGAACACCATGCCGATGTCCTCGCGGAGTTTATTGATGTTGCAGCGCTCGGCTGTGAGGTCCTGGCCGTGGAACCAGATGTGGCCCGCGTCCGGAGTCTCGAGCAGGTTGAGGCAGCGCAGGAAGGTCGACTTACCCGAACCAGAGGCGCCGATGATGGTGACGACCTCGCCGGGATTGACGGCCAGGTCGATACCCTTGAGCACCTCGAGCGAGCCGAAGCTCTTGCGCAAGCCCTCGACGCGGATGAGCGGCTCTTTGGTCTGTGCGGCGGCCGCAGCGCCGGTAGTGGCGGTATCTGCCATGATGATTCTCCTCGTCTTGAGCCTAGTTGGAGCTGGGCAGCGTGGCCGGGGCCTCGGCGCCCAGCTTTTTGCCAAAGGCCTCGAGCAGGCGGCTCGCCACGAGCGTCAGGATCAGGTAGACCACGAGCGCCACGCAGTAGACCTCCATCTGGCGGTAGTACACGCCGGCGACGGTGGTGGTGGCGTACATGAGGTCGAACACGCCGATAACCGAAAGCACCGACGAGTCCTTGATGTTGATGATGAGCTCATTGGTGAGCGCCGGGATCGCGTTTTTAATGCCCTGGGGGAACACGACCTTGCGCATGGCCTGCCACTGCGACAGACCCAGCGAGCGCGCCGCCTCGGCCTGGCCGGGATCGATGGACTCGATACCACCGCGCAGGACCTCCATCATGTAGGCGGTGGAGTTGAGCGAAATGGTGACGAGGCCGGCGGTGAAGGTGCTCCAGATCTGGTTGGCCTGGGCGGTCTCGAAGCCCATGCCGCGCAAAACGGTAAAGCCCGCATAGTAGATAAGCAGGCCCTGGACCATCATGGGCGTACCGCGCACGATGGTGGAGTAGACCGTTGCAAAGCCGCGGCCGATGCTCTTAAAGAAACGCGTGAGGTCGTTGTCCACGCGGTCGAACGTCTGGATGCGCAGGAACACAAAGACCAGCGCCAGGAAAAAGGCGATAACGGTGCCGAAGGTGGCAAGCGCAATGGTGATCTCGATGCCGCGAATAAAGAAGTCGCCGCTCTTATAGGTCATGTAGACCAGGCTCGACAAAAAGTCGCTGGGATTGGAGTCCGAGACAATGCTCACCTGCACCAGGTCGATAAACGACATGACGCAACGGTCGATAAAGAAGATAGCCGCGATGGCGACCACGACATAGCTGCCCAGGCGCGCGCCGCGACGGAAGCGCTCGGAAGCAAACGGCGACGTTTCGCGATAGTCATTCCAATGCATAAGCTTGGTGACGAGCGCTGCCGCCGACACGACGACCCAGGCCCATAGAATTGCCCAGAGGCAGTCCTGGAAGATGCCGGTGGGCGCCAAAAAGCTCAGCGGCGTGGGGTTGCGCTGGCTAAACGCCAAGCCGAGCGCCGCGATGACGCTCGTGCCCAAATACACATAACGGTGGTCGGCCTTGATAAAGGAGGCCAGACGATTGATGCCTTTCATGCTGCCTCCCTATGCCGGCTGACGGTCGAGGCACGCGTCCCACATTTGGTCGCGCTCCTCCTGGCTGACGCCCTTGAGCGTCTTATCGATAAGCTTAAGCAGCTTGTCCGAGCCCTTGCGACAGCCGACGTTTGCCGTGACCTCCTGCTTAAAGCCCTCGCCCTCGGCAAATTGAATCGGCACGATACCCGGATTTTGGGCCATATAGCCCTTCTCGTTCTCGGTGTTGTAGGTCACAGCGTCGCAGGTGCCCTGCAGCAGGTTCGAGAACACCGTGGGGACCGAATCGACCGGGTTCTTGTGAACGACGCCCGGAATCTCGTCGATGACGGTATCGAGCATGGTGTCCTTTTGGCCGAGCACCGTGGCGCCGCTGAAGTCACTGAGCTTGGTGGCGTTTTGGTAGGGCGAGCCCTCTTTTACGAACAGGCCAAAGTAGCCGATAAAGTACGGCTCGGAAAAGCCGACGGACTCCTCGCGCTCGGGCGTGGCGCTCATGCCGGCGATGATGAGGTCGATCTGGCCGTTGTTGAGCGAATCGATAAGGCCCGAGAAGCTCTGCTTGACGGCAACGGGCTCGCCACCGAGGGCTTTGCAGACGATCTTGGCGATCTGCACGTCGTAGCCGTCGGCATAGGCGCCCTGCACGTTATCGATGGGGATGGTGAACTCGCTGGCCTCGGAGACCTGCCAGTTGTACGGGGCGTAAGCCGCCTCCATGCCGATGCGGATCTTGTCCTTGCCGATCACGGAATCGGACAGGTCGTCGCGGCCGCCGCCCGTCGTGGGCTGGACTACTTCCAGCGTGGACGGACGCTGGCAGCCGGCAAGCGCGCCGGCGACGACGGTAGCGCTCGCAGCGAGAGCGCTACCCAAAAAGATGCGACGGCTGCATACCGGCTGGGCCTGCATGCCGCGCTGTTGTCGAGGTTGCATCTGGTGCCTTCCCTATTTCGTTTTGCTGACAACAAGACAGGATAGTACGGTTGCGGCAGCGATGCAGCGCACGCAGAAGATTTAACGGAGCGGAGATTAGTACATAGTCGTTGGGGACGTTCTTGAACGACTAGCCGTTTAAGAACGTCCCCAATGACTACATGCGCCGAAATGAGAGTGGATTTTCGGACGCCTGCCTCACGAGAGTGGAAAATCTCCCACTTTTGGCTCGCGCACGGGCTCAAAACGGGAGATTATCCACGCTCAAGTTATGACCGCCCAGAACGGCGGAACCTCTACAGCAGGGTGACGCTAAAGGAGCGCTTGTCCGTCTCGCCTGGGGCCAGGGTGATGGTGTTGACCTTGTGCTCAAAGACGTTGTCCTCGGTGTCCATGGTGGTGTGGCCGGTCCAAGGCTCGAGTGCCACAAACGGAGCATCGTTGGCGGCAGACCACACGCCGATGTACCTAAAGCCCTCAAAGTCGATCTTGACGCCATGGCCCGACTTGCGACCGCGCAGCGTGAGCGTAGAGCCCGGGGTATCGGTGAACATGATGGCGTCGTTATCGAAACTGCGGTGCGTGATGGGAAGCACGTCAGCGTTATTGGGCGCCTTGTAGGAGCCCTCGAACGTCATGAGACCATCGGGCGTAATGATGGGAGCCTCGTTGGTCCAAGCCTCGGTGAATGCCAGCTCGTAATCCTCGAACGCCTCGTCCTGGGCACCGGGGGCGGGCACGTTAAATGCGGGGTGGCCGCCCACCGAGAACGGCAGGTCCACGTCGCCGGTATTGGTGACGGCAAAGGTCTGCGTAAGCGTGGCGTCGCCGGTGAGCGCATAGGTCATGTTGAGCTTAAAGTGGAAGGGGAAGGCCTTGAGCGACTCGGGCGTGTCGGTAATCTCGTAAGTGACAGACGAGCCGTCCTCCGACACCTCGACCAGCTTGTGCTCGACGATGCGCGCAATGCCGTGACGCGCCATCTCGCAGGTACCGGCGGCAGACGTCGCCGTGTTGTTGCGCAGCGAGCCCACGATGGGGAACAGGATGGGCGCGTGCTTGCCCCAAAAGGCCGGATCGCCCTGCCACAGATACTCATTGCCGTTGAGGGCAAGGCTCGTGAGCTGGGCGCCCATGGAATCGATGGCCGCGGTGAGGCCGCCGCGCTTGATGGTGGTGACGGTGGACATGCTACTTCCTCCAAAAGTTAACAACAGTGTCGAGGGCTATTGTCCCACTCTTGGCTGCGGGAAGGGGCGGCACGCAATTATTGAGCATCCACGTAAAGGTCGAACCCGCCCTGCGGCGTGCTGTCGACCGTATCGGGCGCCTGCGAGTTAAAGCTCACGGGAACCATGCGCTTTGAGGCGCGGAAGCACGTGCCGTCGGTGGCAACGGGCGGCTCGTCGACCGTGAGTTCGTAGTCTCCGGGCTTGAGCTCGATGCCGTCACCTGCGGAATTGACGTATTGGTACTCGTCAATCGTCTGCCCCTTGAGCGTGCGACCCACGATATGGATGAGCATCTGGCTGTCGCCGCGCGCGGTGTCCCACGTCGCACCGTCCTTGACCTCAACCGACACATGCACCGAACGCGTGCGGCTGAGCGATTGTTCGACAGACATCTCGACCTTGGCGGCGTCTTCGCGTTGTTGTTCCACATGGCTCCAGACGCTGCCGATTGCCGAGCAGGCGATGACGCCTGCCATGAAGGCGATGAGGATGGGGCCGAGCGGCGAGCGGCGGCCCGCGTCTTCCTCGCGAGCCAGGTTGGGACGATGCGTGGGGGCGGGCGCTTGGGCACCCTGCGAGGGCACGTCGAGGATGCTGAAAGATGCCGTGCTGCCGGGATCGATGGTATGACGCGGTTGCGGGGTCTTTGCCGGCGAGATCGACATGTCGGCTGGCTCGCCGAGCGTGGCCGTGGCGTCGGCCTTCGCCTCGTCGGCCTCGGCCTGGGCCCAAGCCTGCTCAAAGGTCAAAGGCTCAGCGGCATCGTTGCCGGTTTCGGCCTCGTTGATCGACGCGTCGCTCGGCAACGGCTCGTCCCACTCCTCGTCCGGAGCCTCGCCCTCGCTATACCACCATTCAAAGTTATCGATATCCATACGGGGCGCCCCTTAAGCCTCGCAAGTAAACACTTGCTAGCCTTATACCCCCAGACAGTACGGGGGCTCGCCGGCGCAGACAGGAAAACCGTCCCAACATTCGACGGTTTTCCTCGTTTTTGAGATTTTCATCGAATGTTGGGACGGTTTGGGCAGCAGTCACATCGCGAGGGCCGCGCGGATGGTTTGGTCGCTGAGGGCCTCGCGGAGCCAGGGGGCCAGCTGCTCGGGATGGCCTTGCAGGTAGCCGGCAAGATCGGACGGGGCCATGCGCCGTACTTCCGAGATTTCCTCTTGGTTGATGTGCAGCTCGCCCGGCTCAACGTGGGCCGCGAACACCTCGCACCATTCACACTCGCAGCGGCCATCGCCGTGGTCCTCGCGGTAGACCACGTGGCCGAGATGCTTAAGCTCGGCGGGATCACGTGTGATGCCAAGTTCTTCGTTGATGCGGCGCGCCGTCGCGGCGGTGACGTTCTCCCCCGGGAGCGGATGGCCGGCGCAGCTATCGGCCAGCACCCCTCCCCACAGGCGCTTGAGCGGACTGCGGCGGCAGAGCAGCAGGCGTGCGTCTTCGCCCTGGCCTTCGACCAGAAGCGTCAAAAAAGCCTGGTGGAGAATGCCCTCACCGGCGTGAGCCTTTATGCGATCGACGGGTCCAAGTGCCTCTCCGGTCACGGCATCAACCGCCACGACCTCGGCGCCCACGCCGCCCTCATCCCAGCCGGCGCGCAGGATGCGGGCTGCGGCAACTTCGAGCGCGGCGATGAGTTCCTTGGTGGTGTCGAGCACGCGCTGCAGGTCGTCCTTGCTCGCCTGCTCAACATGAAAACCAGTGCTCGCCGTGACGGGCACGCCAAAGCGCGTGGCCAGCGCCGCCGCGATGTCGTGCGCCGGAATCTCATCGCGATGGCACGGGACGGCCAGGATGCTCACGGTCGCCGTGCGCCCGGGCTCGGGGCGCGGAATGGCCTGCGCCGTGGCGCCCAGGTGCGCGAACTCCGGCGAGCAGGCGTACACCACCATGCCTCGCGGCGTCACCGTCAACTGGGCCTCGAGCGCAAACTTGCCTTCGCCCACCGCAACCTTTGTCGTGTGCATACCCATGGGATCTCCTGTCGCCCGCGGTTTACTCGAGACCATTTTCGCCTGTATTGCGACTATACAGGCAAGCGCAGAATGTGACAAAGGGGCTGCTCCTTTGTCACATTCTGCTAGAGTTGCAGGAATAAATCTGGCAAATAAACGTGACATTGGAGCCATCGCCTTGACCGCCGCAACCTCGTCCACAACAGCATCAACCGCCGCCGCGCTCTCCCCCGCGCGCACCAACCTCTGCCTGGCGCTGCTCGTGTTGTTGGGCTTTTCGCTCGGCTGCTCGGAGTTCGTGGTTATCGGCATCGAGAGCGACCTGGCGACGGAGCTCGGCATCTCACTTGCCACCGCGGGCCAACTCATCAGCGTGTTCGCACTGGTTTACGCCATCGCGACGCCGGTGCTTGCGCTCGGCACGGGACGCTTCCGCCGCTACCAGCTACTCGTGTGCTACAGCATTGTCTTTGTGCTCGGCAATCTTGTTATGGCACTGGCGCCTAACTTCCAGGTGCTGTTTGCCTCGCGCATCATCTTGGGCTCTGTCTCAGGCGCGCTGCTCGCCGTGGGCGTGACGTATATCCCCGAGCTGCTGTCCCCGCAGCAGACCTCGCTCGCCATCTCGGTGGTGTACGGCGCATTCTCCGTAGCAATGGTCTTTGTGACCTCGATCGGCAAGTTTGTGGCCGATACGCTCGACTGGCACGTTGCCATGTACGGCACGCTGGCCTTTGCCGCTCTGACCTGCGGCGCGCTCGTAGCGTTTATGCCACGCGCCGGACAGACCGACGAGCCTGCTACCTTTCGCGAGCAGGCGGGGCTGCTGCGCGAGCCGAGCATTATCACCGGCATGCTCATCTTCTTGTTTGGCGTGGGCTCGGTCTATGTGTTCTACGGCTACGTGACGCCCTATCTGGAGCAGGTGCTGGGCATGGGCACGGTCGAGGCCAGCACCACACTCATGGCCTACGGAGTGTTCTGCCTGATCTCGAACATCCTGGGCGGATGGATCGATGCGCGCTTTGGTATGAAGGCACTGCTGGTTACGTTTGTGTTGCAGGCCGCGGCACTGCTTGGGCTGTTTGCCGTGGGCGCCGCCATGCCGCTCGCGCTCGTTTTTGTCTTTTGCCTGGCGATGCTCATGTACCTGTTCTCGGTCTCGTGCATCACGCACTTTATGGACGTGGCGCGCAGCCGCCATCCCAAATCGATGGTGCTCGCGAGCTCGGTGGAGCCCATGGCGTTTAACGTCGGCATCTCGTTTGGCACCGCAGTGGGCGGCGCTGTAGTAAGCGGCATTGGCATTGCCTACGTGGGCGCCGTTGGCGCCGCGTTCTCGCTCGTGGCCTGGGTGCTCACGCTGGTGACGATTAGGCTGGCACGCTGGGAGCGCCGCCGCCACGCAGCGCAGCCCTCAATGCAGGCATAAGAGCGGGATTGGGGACAGACGCAAGCGCAGCCCAAGGTGGCGAGCAACCGGTGAAAACCGCCCCATACGAGTAGTGTTTATCCGCCTGCAAGCTCCAGCAGTGCAATTTCGTGTATTTCAGATACACGCTTTTCTACGATTTCGTGTATTTCAAGTACACGAAATCGTACTAAACTATGTATCTGAAGTACACGAAATCGGAAAGGCGGCCCCATGCGCAGATCAATCGAATCCGTTATCGAATCATGGGCGACAAAGGACGCCTCACGCCCCCTCCTCATCCGTGGTGCGCGACGCGTAGGCAAAACATACGCCGCCGAGGAAATCGGCAGGCGAATCGCCGGCGATGCGTTTGTCAAACTCGACTTTCAGACCGATCTTGAGCTGATCGCCCCTCTGTTCGACTGCCCCACAGACGATGTTGACACCATCGTGGCGCGGATTTCAGACTATAAGCGCACCCCCATTCGCAAGGAAACCGCCTTCATCCTGCTTGACGAGGTGCAGCTCTGCGAGCGGGCGCTCAACTCGCTTCGCTTTTTCTCGGGTTCGGGCTGGCGCATATGCGCGACCGGAAGCCAGCTCGGCGTCGCCACGTGCAAGCGCAAGTTGCCTTTTCCCAGCGGCGTTCGTCAAGAGACCATGCACCCCATGTCGTTCGAGGAGTTTCTCTGGGCACTCGATGAGGAGCAGATGGCCGATGCCATTCGCACCCATGCCGGTACGCTTGAGGCCTATGTCGCGCACCAAGCTGCGCTCAACCTGTTTCATCGATACCAGATCGTGGGCGGCATGCCCGCCGCCGTCAGCGCATATCGCAAGACGTTATCCATCGAAGATGCGCGCATCGAGCAGCGCGAAATCGACGAGACTTATACCGCCGATATGACCGACCCCGAAAACGGGATCAGCGGCGTGGCGGCGCGCAAGGTCTGGCGTTCCATTCCGTCCCAGCTGCTGCGATCGTCCACAAAGAAATTCAAGTACTCCGAAGTCGAACGCGGAGGCCGTCGCGCCAAGCTCATCGAGCCGCTCGACTGGCTCGAGGGCGCGGGCATCATATCGGTCAACAGTCTGACCGAAGGCATCGAACCTCCCCTCGTTCCCTTCGACGACGAAGAGGGAAGCTTTTTTAAGGTCTATCTTCTCGATACGGGCCTCATGTTCTACAAACTCGGTATCAACCCGCGGCTCTGGCTCGACCTCAAAGAGGATTCCACCGTTGCGCTGTCTTCCGACTTTCGAGGTGCCCTGGCGGAAAACTCGGTCATGCAGGCATTTTCGAGCAATGGTTTGCAAGCGTACTATTGGATGCCGCCGTCTTCTTGGAAGACGAGCGGCGAGCTCGATTTCCTACTTCAGACCGACCGTATGGAAATCGTTCCCGTCGAGGTAAAGTCCGCACGCAACGTGCGCGCGAGAACCCTCGGGTCGTTTATGGACAAAGCCCGATCGCCATATGCCTACATTTTGTCCGAGAACAATTTTGCCCGCGGCGAAACCGATGACGGGCGCGAGCTGCGCCATCTACCCTTGTACGCAGCGGGCTTTATCGGAGCAAACTGCCTCAAGAACAGTCTGTAAGCCCATCGATACCAATTGAAAAGGAAACCGCATATGCAACGCGTACTGTTTATCTGTTATGGGAACATCTGTCGCTCGACGATGGCTGAGTCGGTGTTTACCGAGCTGGTGCGTCGTGCTGGGCGCGAGGCGGAGTTTGTCATTGATTCTGCGGCGACCTCGACTGAGGAGATCGGCAACCCGCCGCATCATGGCACCGTCGCCAAGCTGCGCGAAGTCGGGATTCCCGTGGTTGCGCATCGCGCGCGTCAGGTGCGCCGCGCGGAGTATGGCGACTGGGACCACATCGTCTATATGGATGCCGAGAACGCGCGCGGCCTGCGCCGCATCTTCGGTGGCGACCCCGACGGCAAGGTCTCGCGTCTGCTCGATTGGACCGATCGCCCCGGCGACGTCGCCGATCCCTGGTACACCGGCAACTTCGATGCCACGTACCGCGACGTGCTCGCCGGCTGCACGGTCATGCTCGAGCAGCTGTAGGCACTCGGGCGGCGCGGACACACGGGCCACGCCACCGGCATAAAACGAGCGTGGATTTTCTCCCGCATACAAATTGAGCGTGGATAATCTCCCACTTTGAGCGCGAAATGGCGCTCTAAACGGGAGATTATCCACGCTCATTATCTTGGCGGGAGAAAATCCACGCTCGATTACTCGTCGACGATCTCGGCAAGCCAAACGTTCAGCGTATCGACCTCGGGGCAGCAGAACTTTGCCGTACCAGGCTCGTTGCCAGGCACGGTTCCGCCATAGCGCAGGATATCAATATAGGGAAAGCCCACATGGCAGGCCATGGCGCACATCTTGCCGCGGTCTCGGTCGAAGTCAAAGACGTCGCCCGGCTTGTGACCATGGTGGCAGCGACACGCACCCAGCTGGTCCACGCAGCTCACGCGGATACGTGGCCGCTTGCCGCGCGACGCGCCGAGCGGCCTGTTCTCGCCCGCAGGCTTGACGCCGCCCTCGCCAGCGTTACTCATGGTCAATCACATCCAGGCAGGCCTCGATGGGAAGACCAGCCGACTTGTCCTCTTGGTCGGCATTGCGCTCGATAAGCTCTGCCACCACGCGCATGGCATCGGCCGTCGCGCGCTGCAGGCTCCAGCCTGCCATAACGCGGCCGACGAGCACCGCCGAGAACGTGTCGCCCGTGCCCGGGAAGTAGACCGGGATCAGCTCGAAGGGAATCGTGAAGTACTCGCCCGCCACGTGGTCGTAACCGATAACGGCGTTCGTGCCGTCGACCACAGCACTCGTAATGACCACCGACTTGGCACCCAGCGCGCGCATGGCGTCCACAAGGACGCGGGCTTCGTCGGGCGTGATTTGCTCTGCAATAGGTGTATCGGTGAGCAGACAGGCCTCGGTGTAGTTGGGAACCGCGTAGTCGGCGCACTCGAGCAGGTGCCTCATGAGACCGATCGTGGACTCGGGCACACCGGCATAGAGCTTGCCGTTATCGCCCATGATGGGGTCGACGAACACCTTGGTGCCCTTTTGCGCGCGACGGTGGCAGAAGTCCGAGATGATGCGCGTCTCTTCCTCGGTCACGATGAAGCCGGTCGAGATAGCGTCGAACTCAAAGCCAAGCTCCTCCCAGATGGCGAGGCTCTGACGCACGTACTCCGTGGTGTCGTGGATATAGAACTTGGGATAGTTGAGCGTATCGGACACCAGCGCCGTCGGCAGATTGTGGATGCGGTAGCCCATGTGCGACAGCACCGGCAGCATGGCGGAAAGCGCGACCTTGCCGTAGCCGCACATATCGTTGATCAGCAGCAGCTGAGTGTTCTTCATGAGTGTCCCCCTTGGGTCGGGAGCGGCGCAAAGTCGCCACAGTGCGACTAAGTGTAGCGCAGGGAACGCTGCGGACGGAAGCTTGCACCAAAGCCTCGACAAGGAGTGTCCCTAGGTGCCGGCAGAAAAGGAACGTCCCCAAGTGCCAACCAAGTGCCAACAAGGACAACGCCGCAGGTTGAGGACGGACAGCGAAAACACTCCTAAGCGAGCAAGGTGGCGTGAAAGAGGAGGGCATAGGCCTTGTGGCCATGCCCGACGATTGAACGCCAGATTGCCGCTTAGGAGCGTTTGCAGCGTCGGCCGGTTGCGCGGTTTGGAAAAACCGCGCAATTATTACTTTGGTACCTTGACATTCTTGTGTGGCACTCCTAGATTAGTTAGGCACAAAACAATCCCACTACCTAACTAAAGAAAGGAGCGATACGAATTCATGTGTGACGAACCAATTAACCTTCGCCCGCACGAGCCCGGCGGCGACCCATTGCAACCGGCAGACATGCCCGAAGCGGTCAGCGCCGAAGACAAGCTCGCCAAGCGCATCCTGAGCGGCCTGGGCTTTTGTGGCCACTACATGCACTTTCACGGCGGCGGCGTGTCCGGCAAGGCGCCCATCGTCTGCTTGCTCGCCAAGCAGGAAAACGGCGAGATGTCGCAGCAGGAACTCGGCATGCACTTCGACCTCAAGCCGGGGTCGCTTTCCGAGATCTTGTCCAAGCTCGAGTGCGCCGGCATCATCGAGCGCAGCCGCAATCCAAAAGATCGCCGGCAGCTCACCATTCGCCTGACCGAAGTCGGCTGGGAGAAGGCCCGCATCGACCAGGCCGCCCGCATCCGCTTTAGGGAGCAGGCCTTTAGTGCCCTCACTCACGACGAGCGCGAACAGCTCGCCGAAATGCTTGAGAAAATCCGCGTAACCTGGGAGGAACTGGATGATTAAAACTCTCATGGGCAGCATCCGCGATTACATGAAGGTCACGATCGCCACGCCGCTGCTGGTGCTTGGCGAGGTAATCTGCCAGATGATGATCCCGTTTATCACCGCCGACATGATCGACGCCATCAAGGACGGCACCGCCGTTACCGAGATGCTGCCCACCGCCGGCCTTCTCGTACTCATCGCGCTGACGTCACTCGCCTTTGGCGCCGCCGCGGGCATCACCTGCAGCCATGCCAGCTGCGGCTTTGCCAAGAACCTGCGTCGCGACCTGTTCTACAAGATCCAGACGTTCAGCTTCGCCAACATCGACGAGTTCTCGAGCTCCTCGCTCGTCACCCGCCTCACCACCGACATCAACAACGTGCAGCAGGCCTTTATGATGCTCATCCGCATCGCTGTGCGCTCGCCGCTGGTGCTGGTCTTTGCCTTTACCATGGCATACGCCATGGGCGGCAGCGTCGCCATGGTCTACCTGGTCATCATTCCGCTGCTGGGCTTTGGCCTGTTCTTCATCATCTATAAGGTGCGCCCGATCTTTGCCCGCGTCTTCCATAAGTACGACGCGCTCAACGAGTCTGTGGAGGAAAACGTCACCGGCATGCGCGTAGTCAAGAGCTACGTGCGCCAGGACTACGAGAAGGAGAAGTTCGCCACCGCCGCGCGCGACGTCCAGATGGACTTCACCCGCGCCGAGAAGCTGCTTGCCTTTAACAACCCCATGATGAACATCTGCGTCAACGGCGCGTTCGTCGTCATCATCTACCTGGGTTCCGAGCTCATCATCACGAGCCAGGGCACCCTGTTCGACGTGGGCCAGCTCTCCTCCATCTTTACCTACGGCTTCCAGATTCTGATGAGCCTAATGCAGCTGTCGATGATCTTTGTCATGGTGACCATGGCCGACGAGTCGGCGCACCGCATTACCGAGGTGCTGGCCGCCGAGCCCACGATCGCCGACCCCGCCGAGCCCGTGCACGAGGTTGCCGACGGCTCCATCGACTTCGATCACGTGAGCTTTAAGTATTCCGAGCATGCAAAACGCCAGGCGCTCGACGATATCGACCTGCACATTAAGAGCGGCGAGACCATCGGTATTATCGGCGGCACCGGCTCGGCCAAGTCGACGCTCGTGAACCTGATCGCCCGCCTGTACGATGTCACCGAGGGCACCGTGCGCGTCGGCGGCGTGGACGTACGCAATTACGATTTGGACGCGCTGCGCCACCAGGTAGCCATGGTGCTGCAGAAAAACGTGCTGTTTAGCGGCACCATCGCCGAGAACCTGCGCTGGGGCGACCCCAACGCCACCGACGAGGAAGTCCGCGAGGCCGCACATCTGGCCTGCGCCGACGAGTTTGTCGACGGCTTCCCCAAGGGCTACGACACTTGGATTGAGCAGGGCGGCTCCAACGTCTCCGGCGGCCAGAAGCAGCGCCTGTGCATCGCGCGTGCCCTGCTGCGTCGCCCCAAGATTCTGATCCTGGACGACTCCACGAGCGCCGTCGACACCAAGACCGACGCCAAGATCCGCGAGGGCCTGGCGAGCTACCTGCCCAACACGACCAAGCTCATCATCGCCCAGCGCATCAGCTCCGTGCAGGACGCCGACCGCATCATCGTCATGGAGGGCGGCCGCATCAAGGACATCGGCAACCACGACGAGCTGCTCAAGACGAGCGAGATCTACCGCGAGACCTTTACCTCGCAAAATAAGATGAGTGCCGAGGGCGAGGAGGCGGCCGAGACCGCCGCAGCCGACACCGAGGCATCCGCACCGCAAGCTCAGACCCAGGAAGGAGGCGAGGCACATGAGTAAGGCAGCTACCGCCGAGCGCGCACGCAACCGCAAGGGCGGCACCATGACGCGCCTCATCAAGATGCTCTTTGGCTTCTACCCAGTGCTTTTGCCCCTCGTCGTCGCCGGCGTGGTGCTCTGCGCCATCATCAATTCCATCGGCGCGACGTTTCTCCAGAGCGCGCTGCAGGTCATTAGCGAATCGTGGCAGTCGGGCGACTGGACGGCCGCGCAGCCCAAGATCTTGAAGCTTGTGACCACCCTCGGCTGCATCTATGCCGTGGGCGTCGCCTCGTCGCTCTTCTGGAACCGCGCCATGGCCGTCATCACGCAGGGCTCGCTCGAGAAGCTGCGCGAGAAGATGTTCAACCGCATGCAGGACCTGCCGATCCGCTACTTCGACACGCACCAGCGCGGCGACATCATGAGCCACTACACCAACGACATCGACACGCTGCGCCAGATGATCAGCCAGTCGCTGCCCAACCTGCTCATGACGATCATCGTCATCGTCACCGTGTTCTTCATCATGCTGTACTACAGCGCGTGGATGTGCCTGGTCATCATTGCCGGCGTCGCCTTTATGACCTTTATGACCAAGCTGCTCGGCTCCAACTCCGCGCGCTTCTTTATCGCGCAGCAGGCCGAGCTCGGCGTGGTCGAGGGCCATATCGAGGAAGTCATGAACGGCCAGAAGGTCGTCAAGGCGTTCTGTCACGAGTCCGCTGCCGAGGCCGACTTTGACGAGCGCAACGAGAAGCTCTTCGAGGTCTCGCAGAAGGCCAACATGTACGCCAACATCCTCATGCCGATCCTCGGGAACCTGGGCGACTTGCTCTACGTGCTGGTCGCGCTGACCGGCGGCATCTTCCTGGCGCTGGGCGTGCCCAACCTGAGCCTCTCGGGCATGGCGCTCTCCATCGCCGTCGTGGTGCCGTTCCTCAACATGACCAAGCAGTTCTGCGGCCAGATCGGCCAGATCTCGCAGCAGATCAACGCCGTGGTCATGGGCCTTGCCGGCGCCGAGCGTATCTTTGAGCTACTCGACGAGGAGCCCGAGGCCGACGAGGGCTACGTGACGCTCGTCAACGCACAGGTGAATCCCGACACCTGGCAGCTCGAGGAGGCCGACCACCGCACCGGCATGTGGGCCTGGAAGCACCCGCACCGTGCAACTGGCGAGATCGAGTACGTGCCGCTGCGTGGCGACCTGGTCATGGACAACGTGGACTTTGGCTATACGCCCGACCACGAGGTGCTGCACGGCGTGTCCGTGTTCGCCAAGCCGGGCCAGAAGGTCGCGTTTGTCGGTGCCACCGGTGCCGGTAAGACGACCATCACCAACCTCATCAACCGCTTCTACGACATTGCCGACGGCAAGATCCGCTACGACGGCATCAACGTCAACAAGATTCGCAAGTCCGATCTGCGTCGCTCGCTCGGCGTGGTGCTGCAGGACGTGAACCTGTTCACCGGCACCGTGATGGACAACATCCGCTACGGCAACCTGGACGCCACCGACGAGGAGTGCATCGCGGCGGCCAAGCTCGCGGGCGCGGACGACTTTATCACCCGCCTGCCCGACGGCTACGACACCATGCTCACCGGCAACGGCGCGCAGCTGTCGCAGGGCCAGCGCCAGCTGGTCTCGATCGCCCGCGCTGCCGTCGCCGACCCGCCGGCGATGATTCTGGACGAGGCCACAAGCTCCATCGACACCCGCACCGAGGCTATCGTGCAGGCGGGCATGGACAAGCTCATGGAAGGCCGCACGACGTTTGTCATCGCACACCGCCTCTCCACCGTGCGCAACTCCGATGCAATCATCTGCCTGGATCACGGCCGCATCATCGAGCGCGGCAACCACGACGAGCTCATCGCCAAGCGCGGCTACTACTATCAGCTCTACACTGGAGCGTTTGAGCTGGAGTAGGACCGATTACTGACGGAGGGCGCCCCGGGAGCGGCGGGGTAATTCCTCCGTGCTCAAACATTCTCGCTGCGCTGCGAAACTGCGCGCGGAGGAAATACCCCGCCCGTCCCCGGGGCGCCCTCCTGCGCGCGATCAGCCCGTCATTTAGAACGGAATAAAAGTTTGTGAGGCCCTGGCCGTTTGGCCAGGGCCTCGTTTTGTAAGTAGCTAAAAAGCCCCGTCCCAAATGAGCTACTTGAGGAGTTGGGCAATGGCGTTGACGAATTTTTGGACTTGAAGGGTGGGCTCGAGCGGGTAGTGCAGGTAGACCGGTACCTCGCGGCCGCATAGGAACGGCACGCCCACAAAGGCTGGATGCACGCCCGACCATGCGCCGCAGGTGAGCACCGCGTCGCCCTTTTCCTCGGCATCGTTAAAGAGCGCGAAGTCGAAGCTATCGACGTCGATGACATCCACACCGCCGTCGGCCAAAAGGTCGATACGAAGACTGTCCATGGCGTCGTTGCCGTGGCGCAGCACGCGCAGGCGCATGCCCTCCAGGTCGGCAACCGTGATACGGCTCTTGCGCGCAAGCGGGCTCGTGCGCGGCACATCGATATAAAACGGCACGTTGACGATAAGGAGCTTTTGGCACGCGTCGCCCCAGCGCGGGGTCGAAAAACTCGACTGCACCACGTCGACCTCGCGGCCCAAGCTGCGCATGACGGTCTCGCGCTCGTCGTAGAGGTCGCTCACCGGCACGATCTCAAAACG
>CAKUEU010000009.1 GCA_934646865.1 uncultured Collinsella sp.
ACAACATCACCTCGCCCGCGCAATGGGAGCGTGTGGTTGCGTTGGGTATCGAGGACTGGATTGCGCGCCACAAGGCTACGGGGGGTATTCGCCAGATAGGCTTTTCGTACCACGGCAGTGCGGCGGACTTCCTTACGATGCTCGATGCGTATGACTGGGACTTCTGCCAGATCCAGTACAACTACGCCGGAGAGCGCTATCAGGCGGGAACGGCGGGGCTCTTGGCCGCTGCCGAGCGCGGGCTTGCGGTGTTTGTGATGGAGCCGCTGTTGGGCGGACGTCTGGCGGGCAAGCTGCCGCCGCGGGCCCGCGCCGTGCTCGATAGCGCGAACGATCCGCATCTGAAGACACCGGCTGCTTGGGGGCTTTCGTGGGTGTGGAATCATCCTCAAGTCACGATGCTGCTTTCGGGTATGACCGATACCGAGCAGGTGGACGAGAACGCGGCGCTGGCAGGTCGTGCGCTGCCGGGTTCGATGACGACAGACCAGCTCGATACCATCGCACGCGTATTGGAAGAGTTTGAGAAATCGAACCGTGTGTCCTGCACGGGTTGCGGCTACTGCATGCCGTGTCCCAAGGGCATCAACATCCCTGGCTGTTTTGCCGCCTACAACGCGAGCTATGCGCACAGCTGGTTTACGGGACTGTCGCAGTACTTTACGGCGAGTGCGGTGCGCACGAGCGAGCCCAAGCTGGCGAGCAATTGCATCAAGTGTGGCAAATGTGCGCGGCACTGTCCGCAACATATCGATATCCCCGCGCGCCTCGATGGCGTACGCCGCCGCTTTCAGCCTGGCCCCGTGACGGCTGCGCTCAAAGCCTTCGGCAAAACGCGCTCCTGATGCCCCTTTTATAACTTGCGGTGGAATAGTTCCTGTTTGCGGCAGAATAGGGCTTAAACAGGAACTATTTCACCGCAACTGATGAGGGGGAGCTGGAGATGCTGACGATTGGGTGTCACCTATCGACAACGAAGGGCTATCGGGCGATGGGGGAGACGGCGCTGTCTATTGGCGCCAACACCTTTGCGTTCTTTACGCGCAACCCGCGCGGTGGTAAGGCGAAAGACCTTGACGCGGATGACGTGGCGGCCCTGCGTGAGCTTATGGCGCAAAATGATTTTGGCCCGCTCGTGGCGCATGCACCCTATACCTACAACCCCTGCTCTGCCAAGGAGCGGGCGCGTGAGTTTGCCCTGGAGGCCATGGCTGAGGACCTGCAGCGCATGGAAGCGCTGCCCGGCAACTACTACAACTTCCATCCCGGCGCACATGTGGGGCAGGGGGCCGATGCTGGCATTCAGATGATCGTCGACACCTTGTGCCAGGTGATGTTCGAGGGGCAGCAGACCACAGTGCTGCTCGAGACCATGGCGGGCAAGGGGACCGAGGTGGGCCGTAGCTTTGAGGAGCTGGCGCGTATTATCGAGGGGGTTGCCGTCAAACGTCCCGAGCTATCGGGCAAGCTAGGCGTGTGCCTGGACACCTGCCACGTGAGCGATGCGGGCTACGACATCATCCACGACCTTGACGGTGTGCTCGACGAGTTCGACCGTGTGGTGGGCATTGAGCGCTTACGTGCCGTGCATATTAACGATTCCAAGAACCCCTGCGGTGCGCATAAGGATCGCCATGAGTGCATCGGTAAGGGCTACCTTGGCAGCGAGGAACTTGGTGGTGGTTTGCAGATTATGCACAATATTGTATCGAATGACCGTTTACGTGCGCTGCCATTCATTTTGGAGACGCCGAACGAACTTGCAGGTTATGCAGCGGAAATTACCCTGTTACGCGCGTTGCAGCAGTAATGACTGTCGCAAAGTGGAGTGCTTCATTCACGTTATGGGTTTGTTTCAATCAGTTTTCTCATTGCAGATTCGCAATTCCGGGTGCATAATAGCCAACAGTTTTTGCAGACCTCTGAATCAAGTGGGGTCACCGGAAGGAGACTGATTATGAAGCTCAAGAAGCTTGGCGCATTTGCCGCCACGGGTGCCATGGCGCTCGCCCTTGCACTGACGGGCTGCGGCTCGTCCAACGCCACCTCTGGTTCCGATGCCGGTTCCAGCAGCTCTGACGACGTGAAGGTCGAGAAGGTCGACGGCTCCAAGGAGTACGCGCTCGTCAAGGACGGTACGCTGACCGTCGGCACCTCTGCCGAGTATGCGCCGTTTGAGTACAAGGACGACAACGGCGACTACCAGGGCTTTGACCTTGAGCTTATCAAGGCTATCGCCGACAAGCTGGGCCTGGACGTCGAGTATGTCAACAACGACTTCGACACGCTGGTTCCGGGTGTTGCTTCGGGCGCCAAGTACGACGTCTCCATCGCTGCTATCACCGATACGCCCGAGCGTGAGAAGGAAGTCGCTTTCTCCGACTCCTACTACATGGACGACCAGGCTATCGTGACCAAGGTCGATAACACCGACATTACGGCCGATAACTACAGCGAGAAGCTCAACAACGCCGACGCTACGATCATCGTCCAGTCCGGCTCGACCGCCGAGGCCTTTGCCCAGGAGAACTTCCCCAAGGCCAAGATCGTCCCCTACAAGGACGCTACCGAGTGCTTCAGCGCCCTGCAGTCCGATAAGGGCGACGCTGTCGTCACCAACCGCTCCGTTGCCAGCCAGCTGACCGCCGAGCAGTTCAACACCTGCCAGACCATCAAGCAGATCAGCACGGGCGAGGAGTATGCCATCGCCATCAACCAGGGCAACACCAAGCTCAAGGACGACATCAACCAGGCCATCAAGGACCTGACCGATGACGGTACCGTTGACGCCCTCATGGCTAAGTACAATATCAAGTAAAATAGCTACTTGATTGCGCGCGGGCCCTTTCCGTTTTGGCGGAGAGGGCCTTTGCGTTTCTTGAATGGGCGTCGTCCCGCCCCGTTATGTCGGCAACTTAAACGTTAGGAGCCACCTTGTCTCGATTGAACCAAGGAGCCATGGGCAAAAGCCATCCGCTGCCCTCGATGCTCCAAAAGCTAGCCTGCGCCCTGGCTGTGGCGCTCGCCCTGGTGTGTGCGGGGATCTGCGTGCCCTCGACTGCCCAGGCGCTTGAGACCGCAAAGATCACCGCCCGGCCCAACACCGGCTCGGGTAGCGATGTGGTCGGTGGCACCGAGACCCGCATCACCTGGGAGGTCCAGGCCGATGCCGACGAGGAACTGAGCGGTCTTTCGTTGACGTTTGCCGATGGCACGACCTTTGGCGCAGACGACACGCGCCTGACGATGCTCTCGGGCGATGACCTTATGGACCGTACGCCCATGAAGCCCACGTGCAAGGTCGACGGTCAGACGCTCAAGATCGATTTTGGCGAGACGGCGCCCGCCGGCGGCTATTTTCGCGTCGAGGTTTACGGCGTGACCTTCCCCGTCGAGGGCGGCGATGAGGCCTTTAGCGGCACCTACACCTTGGCCGACGGGTCGACCAAGAAGATCTCCAAGATCCCCTCGGTTGAGATCAAGGGTGTGACGGCTTTCGATAACTTCCTGGCCGACCTTAAGGAGCAGCCGTGGGTTGAGGCATGGAACTCCAATATGTTCCTGCGCCTCTTCCTGAACCCGGTCATTTTGGTTCAGAGCCTGCCGATCGTCTTCAAGGGCTTCCTCATGTCGCTCTCGATCGTGCTCGTGGCGTTTCCGCTGGCAATACCCTTCGGTTTCGCCCTGTCGCTCATGCGCATCTCCAAGTCGCGCATCCTTCGCTGCCTTGCCGGCATCTACGTGAACATCATCCGCGGCACGCCGGCGTTCCTGCAGATCTACATCGCGTTCTTCGGTCTGCCGCTGGCTGGCGTCAAGGTGGACGACTATGTGCTCGGCGTCATCGTCATGGCCATGAACTCGTCTGCCTACCTGTGCGAGATCTTCCGCGCCGGTATTCAGTCGATCCCCAAGGGCCAAAACGAGGCCGCGCGCTCGCTGGGCATGAACGCCTTCCAGACGCTGCTCTACGTTATGATCCCGCAGACGTTCCGCAATGTTTTGCCTACACTGACCAGCGAGTTCATCCTGCTTTACAAGGATACGTCGCTGCTCGCGGCCGTGGGCGTGGTCGAGATCGTCATGAACGCCCGCACCATCGTGGCCACGACGGGCTCCATTACGCCGTATGTGGTTGCCGCCCTGTTCTACCTGGTCATCACCCTGCCACTTGCCCGCCTGGTGAGCGGTCTTGAGGCGAGGCTTTTGGGCACGGCCGAAACCAAGAAGAAGCGTCCCGCCAAGAGCGCCGGACAGGTTGTCGCGACGCCCGCCGATCACATCGCCGGTCTGTAAGGAGGTCCTATCATGAGCGAAACCAATAACTCGAACGAGGTCGTTGTCAGCATCAAGAACCTCCAGAAGGCCTTTGGCGATAACGTGGTCCTGCGCGATATCGATCTGGACGTGCACAAGGGCGAGGTCGTCGTAGTCCTGGGCCCCTCGGGCTCGGGCAAATCGACGATGCTTCGCTGCATCAACCGCCTGGAGCACCCTACGAGCGGATCGATTGTCGTTGAGGGCGTGGATGTATGCGCTAAGGGCGTCGACCTTAACAAGGTGCGTACGCATCTGGGCATGGTGTTCCAGCAGTTCAATCTGTTCCCGCACCTGTCGGTCAAAAAGAACGTCATGCTTGCGCAGCAAAAGGTGCTTAAGCGCAGCAAGGAGGAGGCCGAGAGGATTGCCGTCGAGGAGCTGACCAAGGTCGGTCTTGCCGAGCGTATTGACTTTATGCCGAGCCAGCTCTCTGGCGGCCAGCAGCAGCGCGTGGCCATCGCCCGCGCCCTGTCGATGAACCCGCACGTCATGCTCTTTGACGAGGCCACGTCGGCACTCGATCCCGAGCTCGTGCGCGACGTTCTGGGTGTCATGCGTGACCTGGCGCGCGACGGTATGACCATGATCGTCGTGACGCACGAGATGGGCTTTGCCCGCGACGTCGCCGACCGCGTCGTCTTTATGGACGGCGGCGTTATCGTTGAAGAAGGCACGCCGAGCGAAGTTTTCGACCATCCCAAGAGTGAGCGCACCAAGGCGTTTTTGGGCAATATCTCGTAGCCGGTTGACAGAACTGCCGTTATAAAGAGCGGGGGCTGGACATGAATCCAGCCCCCGCTCTTTTGTAGGGATGGGGATGCGCTTTGATGTGGTCCTTATTTGCTGGAAGCCTCGGTGCCGTTACGCGAGCTCGGCTCCCAGGGCCTTGCAAGCGGTCTCGCCCTCATCGTCGGGTGCGTCGTAGCAGATGACGGAGTCCACGACGTTAACGCCGGCCTCGTCGGCGTCGGCCTTCCAGTTGTCCATCCATTCGCCCTCGGCCCACGAATAGGAGCCAAAGAGGACGACCTTCTTGTCGCCGAGGGTCTCTTTGACCTCGTCCCACATCGGCTGGAACTCATCGTACTCGAGCTCCTCGGAGCCCATGGCGGGGCAGCCGAAGGCGAAGGCGTCGTAGCCTGTGACCTTATCGGCGGAGAAGTCGGCGCAGGGGATAATTTCGACCTCGGCGCCTGCGGACGTGGCGCCCTCGGCGACGAGGTTTGCCATGGCCTCGGTGTTGCCCGTGCCGCTCCAGTAGACGACGGCGATCTTGCTCATGTTTTGTCCTTTCGGTTGTGCGGCGCGTAACCGCGGCTTGTATGCTCTATCGGGTTGCCTGGGCAAGTTGCGCCAGACTGCAGCCCTGCTGATAGACAAAGGTGAGGTATTGGGTACAGGCGCGGTAGGCATCAAACGTCGCAAGCGCCCGTTCGACGTTCGTGTAGACCTTCCAAGCCCCAAAGACCTTGTAGTTCTCGCCGCGCTGGGCGATAAACTCGTGAACGTCGTCGTAGGGGTATCCCAGGAAGTAGCCTATTTCGTGCGGAAACTCGCAGGTGCAGTCGTTACTACAGCTGGCTTGCTGGGCCAGCGCGCATCGAGTCTGACTACAGGCACATTCCGCGGCGTTATTGCTCGCGAGTGTGATGCGTGACGCCAGGTGCACGAGGCATGTCGCGAGGTCGCTCGTGTCGTAGCCTTCCTTGGCGAGCGCCGTCTGGGCGCGCGGGTCCGCGAAGTAAGTGGCGAGGCTTTTGGGCCGGTATACGTACACGAGCGCTCCGCAGGGCCGCCAGACCAAAACGCTCAGGTGGATGCCGAGTGGGTCAAGTTCGCGATTGCACTGGGCGATAACGTTGAGCAGGCGAGCTCGGCGTTCTGCGATGGTTTCGGTTGCAGTCGAGCCGTCCCTGTGGGCGTAGGTGCCTGGATAGGTAAAGAGCGATGCCGGCTTGATGCCCGCGAGCGTAGGGGAGCAGTTGCGCACGACTGCTGCCTGAAACGTTGGGAGGTCTATGGTTCGAGTCATGACGTCGCTGTCCGTCCTTTCGTGTTAGCCTAGGAAAACTTATACACGAAAGTAAGCCATGGTCAACAAAAAAGTTTGATGAGGAAAACTAATTGACCGAACAGACATGATTTTGAGGTAAGATGAGGACACCCCATGGGGGTATCTGGATAAGACTACTTGGAAAGGGGAGCGCATGAGTGACTTGCTCAACCCTGCGAATCTCATCGTGCTGGTCGTCATTGCCATCGGCATGTTTTTTGGACTGCGTCGCATTGCCGCTTCGACACACGGGAAGAGTTGTTGCAGCGATGGCGCGAGCGGCAAGAAGGCCAAAAAGGTTGTTGTGACGGATACCGATGCGTCGCACTATCCCTATAGCGATGAGCTGCTCATCGGCGGCATGAGCTGCGACGGCTGCGCTCAGAACGTGGCAAATGCCCTCAATGCACTGGATGGCGTGTGGGCAACGGTGACGTTTGCGGACCACACAGCACGCGTGCGCTCTAAGCAGTCGATCGATCGGAGCGCTCTCGAGGCGGCCGTGAGGGATGCGGGCTACTACGTCATGACGCTGTAGGGCGCGCTGGCGTGGGAAGCGGCGCTAGGCTCTGCCGCGCAGCTCAATGTCCTGGATGTCGTCGAAGTCGATTGCGATGTCCCGGAGCTTGAGCAGCTTGAAGGCGGGGAGTACCTCGTCGAGGATGCCGGTGCGGCTGCGATAGCCGTACGTATCGTAATAGGTGACGCGAACTAAGTCGCCGCGCTTGAGACCCTCGAGCTTTTTCGAAAGCTCGAGGGCTTTCTCTTCCGTGAGCTCACATTTGGGCTCAACGGTGATCTCTTGCTTGCGCACGAGCTCGTAGTATCCCGTCAACGCGGCAAAGGGCATAAACTGCGCGGCGCGGTTGGCACGGACGGAACCGTTAGCGGTGAGGTTTGGGTCGGCGGCGCGACGTCTTCCTTCGGGATCGGCCAGGCGCTCGAAGGCGGTTGGGGGGCGCATGGGCTGCTGTTTGGGCTTAGGCACGATGTCCTCCAACCTGATCGTTGCGTTCGCGCGCGGTGGCGCCAGCGGTAAAGCTCAATCCCTTGACCAGGGCGTTCTTGCCGTATTTGCCTTTAACGGCCAACACGGCGCGCGCCAGGTCGCGCTCGCGCTCATCGGCCTCGACATCGCTAAACAGGTCAACGGTGGCAAATTCCTCGGGCATAAGGTTGCCAAAGCCAAGATTGATGCGCTTGACCGGTCGCTTAGGGTCAACCGTTTGCGCCCATAGGTCGTCGAAATAGCCCATGATCTTCTTAAACGAATTGGTGCGCTCGGGCAGCTTGCGGGATGCATTGGAGTGCGCAAAGAGCGCAGCGTAGCCACCACGCGGCTTGCCGCCGTGCTCGCCCACAAAGACGCCGTCGATCGCTTGTGCTTCTCGCACCAAACGACGTCGTTCGTCATCCTGCTGAACGGGTTTGGGGGCACGGGGCGCGAGCTCGGGGCCGTCAGTCGCTGCGGGTTCGATGCCCGACGTGCTCGAGCGCAGATGCCCACACCCGTCGACGTATTGCGCCGTGCCGCTGGCATCGAGTCGGCGGATGTCGGCGCGCTCGCTCGCATAGCCCACAAAGAGCGAGATGCTGTCGCACACCACGTGCTTGTCGATCAGGTCCAGCACGGCGGCATCGACCATTTCGCGCAAAACGGTATAGGCTTGCTCGTAGGCATAGCCCTTCGAGAGCACCTGTCCCGTGGTGGTCGAGGTTGCCTGCGGGCGGTAAGCCTGAATATCGGCGATGGTTGTTGGTTCGCGTCCAAAGGCGTGGTCGATAAGGTACTCGGCATTGACGCCGAGCTCGTCGTAGAGCAGATTCTCGTCGAGAGCGGCAACACCCATCAGGTCGTAGACACCGTACTTTTCGAGTCGCGCTGCCACGCCGGGGCCGATACCCCAGATATCGGTGATGGGGCGGTGGGGCCAGATCTCCTTGCGAAAGGTTTCGTCGTCGAGTACGCCGATACGGCTGGCTACGTGCTTGGCGGTGATGTCGAGCGCCACCTTTGCCTGGAATAGGTTGGGGCCGATGCCGACCGTCGCCGTGATGCCGGTGCGCCCCAGGACTTCGTCGCGCAGCATGCAGGCGAATCCTTCGGCATCGGTGTGATAGAGGTCCAGATAGGGCGTCACGTCGATAAAGCATTCATCGATGGAATAGACATGCACGTCCTGCGGACTGACGTATTCCAGATAGATGCCGTAGATTTGCGCCGATACCTCCATGTAGTGCTGCATGCGCGGCATGGCCTTGATGTAGTCGATGCCATCGGGAATCTCGAACAGGCGGCAGCGATTATGGATGCCGAGGTCCTTCATGGCCTGCGTGATGGCGAGGCAGATGGTCGTGCGTCCGCGCGATTCGTCGGCAACGACCAGGTTGGTGGTGAGCGGATCGAGCCCACGGTCGACGCACTCGACGCTGGCATAAAACGTCTTGAGGTCGATGCAGATATAGGTGTGCTGACCGTGCGCCATCCGTATCCTTCCATCAAACACATGTTCCTATCGAATACCTGTTCGATAATACCCGCTCGACCGGACACCGTCAAAACCGACCAAAAGGGGACAGGTTTATTTTGGTCGGTAAAACGCTTGACCTGCCAAAACAAACCTGTCCCTTTTCGGCAGGTTTTTAACGCAGCCCTAAAGAGTGCGAAACAGCTCGGAAAAGCTCGCTTCGTAGCATGAGCCTAACGATCGATACCACCATAAAGCACGGAAGGGTTGTGGGGATAATGGTCAACTATGGGTTTGGTATGCCGACGCGCTTGGTTGCGGATGGGGACGTGGCTCGCTGGTGCGGACGATTGGTCGCCCACTACGGCGGCACCAAGGCACTGGTCGTGCTGGGAGGCGACAAGCATACGCGTGACGAGCTCGTCTCGGCGGCACTTGGTTCGCTCGATCGCGCCCTGCTCGAACGCGTGCTCTTTCGTTGCGGCTCGGTTGGGGGCGACGGGGGAGACGAACTGGTCGATGAGGCCGTAGCCCTGGCGACCGATGAGGGCGTGGACTTTGTCCTGGCGATCGGCGATGCCGATACGGCAGGCTTTGCGCGCGAGCTTGCCCGTCGCATGGCCGTGCTCGATGCCGGCGAGGACGGCTTTGTTCCCTACGGGTGCATTGTCTCGGAGGGCAGAGTGCCTGCCGTCGTGGGTGCCGGTGAGGTTCCCGTTTTTGCCATCATCGCGCCCGAGCTGTTGGAAGGCATCGGCTCTCCCTTGCGCGAACTGCTCGGCAGCGTGTGCGCCGCGGCATAGGAGGGCGTTATGCAATATGTGCAGCTGGCGATAGCCATTGCTTGCGAGATCGGGGCATCGTCTGCCCTTAAGGCCACGCACGGCTTTACCGTGCTGGCGCCCAGTGTGGCGACAATTGTGCTGTACGGTCTGAGCTTCTACCTGTTTTCGCTCGTGCTTAACGTGCTCGACCTCGCGAGCGCCTATGCCACATGGTGCGCTGCGGGCATCGTCGCTACCTCGGTTATCTCGGTGCTGATCTTTGGAGACCACCTGAGCCCCATGATGCTCGTGGGCCTTGGCCTGTGCGTCGCGGGCGTGGTTATCGTGAACCTCGCAAGCGCATCGTAGGTCGCCGGGCACGCGCCCCATTCATGCAATTAAAGAACGCCGGTCGTATGGGCAGATTCCCATGCGACCGGCGTTTCGTTTGTATTTCGAGCATATTGCCAGCTTGCGACCTATGTTGCACAGGCGTAAACGCTCAGCGTCACCCGTGTTTCAAAACACTCCGTTAATAAAACGGGCGATTTTGGCTCGCATAATCCCCAGCAACGAACGCGCACAGGCGCGCTCACCGCCACCGAAGAGGGGAGAAAACCATGAAGGAACTGGTACTCATCATTCGCCCGGAGATGCTCGAGAGCCTGAAGGCCATTCTTGACGAGGTGCATTGCGGCGGTATGACCGTTTCGTCCGTTATGGGCTGTGGCACGCAGAAGGGCGCCTCGACCGATGGCGTCAACGAGATTCGCGGCTTCAAGATCAACATCAACCTGCTGCCCAAGATCCAGGCGAGTGTGGTCGTGCGCGACCAGGATGTCGAGACCATTATCTCGGCCGTTCGCGAGCGCATGGCCGACGGTCGCGTGGGCGACGGCAAGATCTTTATCCGCGATATTGCCGATGCCGTGCGTATCCGTACCGGCGAGCGTGGCAACGCCGCTCTGTAGGTAGACGGATCGAGAGAAGGCGATTGCCATGCCTGGTACCAAACCACTCGTCCAGATTAAGAACATCAACAAGTTCTACGGCGAGAACCATGTGGTCAAAGACCTGTCCATCGATGTGCAGGAGGGCGAGTTCCTGACGATTCTGGGCTCGTCCGGCTCGGGTAAGTCGACGACGTTGCGTATGGTCGCCGGCTTTGAGCAGCCCACTACAGGCGAGATCTTGCTTGCCGGCACCAACGTGGCCGATAAGGAGCCGTTCGAGCGCGACGTGAACACGGTGTTCCAGAGCTACGCGCTGTTTCCGCACATGACCATCTTCGACAACGTCGCCTACGGCTTGAGGATGAAGAAGGTCTCCAAGGACGAGATTCGCGAGCGCGTGATGGAGATGCTCGACCTGGTGCAGCTCGGCGGCTTTGAGGGGCGCAAGCCCGACCAGCTGTCCGGCGGCCAAAAGCAGCGCGTCGCTATCGCCCGTGCCCTGGTCAACCGACCCAAGATCTTACTGCTCGACGAGCCGCTGGGTGCGCTCGATCTCAAGCTGCGCAAACAGATGCAGCTCGAGCTCAAGCGCCTCCAGCGCAAGCTCAACATCACGTTCCTCTACGTGACGCACGATCAGGAAGAGGCGCTCACCATGAGCGACCGTATCGCGATCATGCACGACGGTGTGCTGGAGCAGATTGGCACGCCCAAGGAGATCTACGAGGCGCCGGCCAGCAAGTTTGTCGCTACGTTTATTGGCGAGACCAACCTGTTCGAAGGCATGGTCTCGGCCGATACGCCCGATGGGCTCGAGATCTCGCTCGAGTCCGGCACCATTCGCTCCGATGCCAAGGGCTTTCACTTTGGCGAGCTTGTGGCCGTGTCAGTGCGTCCGGAGCGCATGCAGTTTGCGCTCGAGCCGCGCGACGGGTTCTCGCTTATGGGCACGGTGCGCGAACAGGTGTATGTGGGCTCCATGATCAAAGCGATCGTGGTGCTGCCCGATGGTCAGGAGGTGCGCTTGGAGCGCTTGGCCGGCGACGAGCTGCCCGAGAACGGTCCGGTCTACCTGTACTGGGATCCGGCAGATGCCCGCACCATCAAGACGCTCGACCAGGTCTTTTTCTCGGCACTCGAGAATGCCGAGATGCGTTAGGGGGCGACAGCTATGTCCGATACCGCAACCATGGCGGCAACCGTCGCCGCCACCGAGCATGACGTCGAGGCCGCCCGTATCGAGCGCCGCCGTCGTTTTCGCTCCAACACGCTGCCGGCGCTAGTCACCGTGGGCCCCGTCACCCTGTGGTTGATCGCATTTATCGCGGTGCCGCTGCTCTACATTCTGATCATGGGCTTTTGCTCCACCGACCAGTACTACAACGTGGTCTATAGCTTTACGCTCGATAACTTCCAGGCCATGTTGGACCCCGAGTACCTCAAGATCTATGGGCAGTCCATTCTGATCGCCGCCATCTCCACCGCCATCTGCCTGGTGCTGGCCTATCCGTTTAGCTATCTGATCAGCCGTACGTTTAAGTCCAAAAAGACACTGCTGTACATGATGATCATCATCCCGTTTTGGACGAACTCGCTGGTGCGCATCTACGGTTGGCGAACGTTTCTTTCGGCGACCGGTCAGCTCAACAGCTTTTTGATGGCTATCGGTGCGACGAGCGAACCCATTCAGTTTCTGTACAACCAGGCCTGCACGGTCTTTGGCATGGCCTACGACATGTTCCCGTTTATGGTGCTGCCGCTCTACGCCGCCATCGAAAAGCTCGACGAGTCACAGATCGAGGCGAGCTTTGACTTGGGCGCCAACATGCTCACCACGATCTTTAAGGTCGCGATTCCGCAGACCATGAGCGGCATCTTCTCGGGCTGCATCATGGTGTTCATCCCCAGTCTGGGCGCGTTCTACATTTCGGACATCCTGGGCGGCGGCAATGCCGACGTTATCGGCAACCTGATTCAGCGCCAGTTCCAAAGTGCCAACGACTGGCCCCTGGGAGCCGCGCTTTCGATTCTGCTCATCGCTATTACGCTGCTGCTGGTCAAGATCTACCAAAAGGCCGGCGGCGATATGGAAAGCCTGGGGGTGTAGGCCATGGCGATCAAGCGTCAAACCAAGCATAAGCTGAGCCGTGGGACGGGTATCGTCTTTTGCGCCCTGATCTATGCGATTTTGTTTTTGCCCATTGTGATCGTGGTTGCCAACTCGTTTAACGGCAACACCGAGAAGCCGTATCTGAGCTGGGGCGGCTTTAGCCTGCGCTGGTACGTGCATCTGTTCCAGAACGGTCCGCTGCTGGCAAGCTTTGGCAACACCATGCTGCTCGCTATCACCACGACGGTACTGGCGACCGCGCTGGGTACGCTGGGGGCCGTGGGCTTGTATCGCTACAAGTTCCCCGGCCGCAACCTGATCGACAGCCTGCTGTACATCCCGGTCGTTATCCCCGAGATCGTCATGGGCATCTCGCTGTTGCTGGTCTACGTAAAGGTCGGTGTACCCCGCGGCATGGTGGGCCTGATCATCGCGCACGTCACCTTTTGCGTGAGCTTTGTGATCTTTAACGTCCGCGCCCGTCTGGATGGCTACGACCCGTCGCTCGAGGAGGCGTCCATGGACCTGGGTGCCAACCGCCTGGTCACGTTCTTTAAGGTGACGCTTCCCATGCTGGCCCCGGGCATTGCCGGCGGCGCGCTGCTGTCCTTTACGCTTTCGATCGACGACGTCGTGGTGTCCTACTTTGTCTACGGCCAGGACCTGACCTTCCCGCTCAAGGTGATGCAGTCCATTAAGGGCGGCGTGGTACCAGATGTGAACGCGCTGTCCACGCTGATCTTGTTGGGAACGGTTGCCATCGTGGCGATTACCCAGAGCGGCATGATCGACAAATGGCGCGAGCGCCGCGCCGCAGCCAGGCTGAGCCAGGAAAGGGGGCGCTAGGACATGAGTGAATTCGATGTGATGGAAGCCTTCCACAGGCAACAGATCTCGCGCCGACAGTTTTTGCGCGGGGCGCTGGGCCTGGCCGCCGCCGGTCTTGCGGCTGGCACCGCGGGCGGCCTGACGGGTTGCGGTAAGTCCGACAACCCCAATGAGCTCAACATCTTCATTTGGACCGAATATGTGCCCGATTCGGTGCTCGAGGGCTTTGAGAAAGAGACGGGCATCCACATCAACCAGTACCTGTACTCGTCCAACGAGGACATGCTGGCCAAGGTGAGGACCGAAAACGAGGGCACCTACGATATCCTGCAGCCCACGGACTACATGGTCAAAAGCCTCATTGCTCAAGAGCTGCTGGAGCAACTTGATCTTTCGGTGCTCACCAATAAGGGCAATATCGGCTCGCAGTACATGGACCAGGAGTTCGATCCCGGCAACAAGTATTCGATTCCGTTTATGGGCAGCGCCACCGCCATCGCCTACAACGAGGATGAGGTCGATAAGCCCGAGAGCTTTACCGATATGCTCGACGAGAAGTTCCGCAGCAATATCGTGACCCTCAACGATTTTCGCGAGGTGCTCGCCGTCGCCGGCATGACGGTGGGACTTACCGGCAACGAGGAGGACGACGAGAGCATCGCCAAGATCGCCGAGCAGGCCGCGAAGTTCAAACCGAACTTTAAACTGTACGACTCCGATAGCCCCCGCAACGCGCTGGTGTCGGGCGATTGCATCGCCGGCATTATCTGGACGGCAGAAATCGCCCTGGCGCAGCGCGACAACCCGGCGATCCAGGTTGCGTTTCCCAGCGAGGGGTGCGGTATCGGCACCGATAACTGGTGTATCCCCAAAGGCGCCAAGCACTATGACAACGCGCTGGCCTTTATCAACTACATGCTGCGTCCCGAGGTGGCCAAGGTGGTCTCGGAGGATTACCCCTACGTGCAGCCCAACACCGAGGCCATCAAGCTGCTCGACGAGGATTTCCAAAACAACCCGGTCGAGAACGTGCCTTCCGACGTGTTTAAGCACGGTCGCCGCACCGAGGCGCTGCCGCCCAAGGTGCTGCGTAAATACGACAAGATCTGGACGAATCTGAAGGGATAGATCGATATGAGCAATTCGACCGAGGTCGATTTTAGGTTTCTTTCGGAGCCCGATATCATCAAGGCGGGCGCGACCGATATGGCGCACTGCATCGATGTGATGGAGGACCAGTTTAAGCTGCTGAGCTTGGGCGATTACCGCATGAGCGGCAAGAACAAGAACAGTCACGGCGCCTTTTTGGACTTCCCCGAGAGCTCGCCGTTTCCCAACATGCCCGTTGCCGGTCCCGACCGCCGCTTTATGGCCATGTGTTCCTACCTGGGCGGCAGCTACAACATGTGCGGTCTTAAGTGGTACGGCTCCAACGTCGATAATCGCGAGAAGGGGCTGCCGCGTTCCATCCTGACGCTTATGCTTAACGACCCCGATACGGGTGCGCCGCTGGCCCTGATGAGCGCAAATCTCATTAGCAGCTACCGTACCGCCGCCGTGCCGGCCGTGGGCGTGCGCTACCTGGCACGCAAGGACGTGCGCACGGTGGGCATTATCGGTCCGGGCGTGATGAACAAGACCACGCTGCGCTCGTTTTTAATGGAGCGTCCCGACATCGAGACCGTCAAGGTTAAGGGCCGTGGGCGCCGCTCGCTGGAGTCCTACGTGGACTATGTGCATCAGAATTTCCCGGGCATTAAAAACGTGGTGATCGTCGATACCGAGGAGGAGGCTGTCCGCGACAGCGACCTGGTGAGCGTCGCCACCAACGAGAATGGCGGTATCGAGACGTACCCACGTGTAAAGCGTGAGTGGGTCAAGCCCGGTGCGCTCATCTGTGCTCCGAGTGACCTCTACGCCGACCGTGAGCCATTCATCGAAGGCGAGTGGAAGTGCGTGACCGACCTGTATCCGATGTACGAAGACTGGCGCGACGAAATCGGCCGCTTTGACGTATGCGGTACGCTCGGTAACGAGTGGGTCGACATGGTCGATTACGGCATGCTGCCGCGCGAGCGCGTCGTGGACTTGGGCGACATTGTGCGCGGGGTCGACCCGGGTCGTACGAGCGAAGACGATATCTACTTCTTTAGCATCGGCGGCATCAACACCGAGGACGTGAGCTGGGGCACCACGATCTACCGCAAGGCAGTCGAGATGGGCCTGGGTCAGGAGCTCAAGCTCTGGGACACGCCTGCGCTGGCGTAGGTCGCATTGAAATAAAGGTGCAACGAAGTGCGCCGCTGGGCGATCCGAAAACGAAGATCGTCCAGCGGCGCTTTATTTATCTGGAATCCTCGCGACGATAGCAGAGGGCGAATCTAGACTTATCGATAGGAACATATGTTTGGTATTGTGATATTCTGAAAGCTATAGATAGCAAGAACCCCGGGGTATCACGATATTTCGCGTGAGTGACCTACCGGGGCTTTCATCTAGGATGGTACCCCGCAATGGCTATGAATTTCAAGGGCGCCGACATAAATGACTTGAACGCCTGGTTCTCGACGGCGCGCTTGTCGCGTT
Organism: uncultured Collinsella sp.; assembly: GCA_934646865.1. Classification (GTDB taxonomy): domain Bacteria; phylum Actinomycetota; class Coriobacteriia; order Coriobacteriales; family Coriobacteriaceae; genus Collinsella. The sequence goes on from CAKUEU010000009.1 coordinate 16,083, forward strand.
ATGCATCGGCGAAGGACCCTGCTGCACTTTATGCTTGGGATGTCCGACTCGCAAAGGCATATCTAGAGGATGTTGCTCACGTCGAGGTGCTGTTGCGTAATTTTATGTCTCATAGGCTTGCTCGGGATTGCGAGAGCCGTACCTCACGTCACGACTGCCGATGGTTCGATTATCCAGAGCTGTATGGCTTGAATGCATCAACGGTTTCCTCGATAGAGAAGGCCAAGGTTCGTTTGAGCCATGAAGGCAAGGTGCCATCTTATGACAGGGTCGTCGCCGCTTTGACATTTGATGTTTGGCGATTCATGCTTGTCCGCCGCTTGGAACCCACGGTGTGGCGCGCCTTGCGCTCACGGGCGAATGGCGGCATGCCGTTTTATCCGGGAACGAAGCGAGCTGATTTTGAGGCTCACGTTGCGGAAATCTATAGATTACGAAACAGATGCTCCCATCAAGAGCACTTGGTTCTAGAGAATCCCCGGGATGAGATAGTAATGCTTAATGGATTCTCTGCCAGCCTCCGTTGGGTCGCTGAGAGGATTGATCCTACTGCCGCTGACTGGATTGCCTCGAATTCCCGTGTTGATGACATGAGGGGGCAGCGCCCTGACTGATTCTTTCGTCCATGATTATTTGTGCTGACTCATTGGATTAGACTCGACGTGCGTGGATTGAAAGATTGAATATGCAAATGGACGCAGCCGGATGGTTATGTTTTGAAACCCATCCGGCTGCGTCCTTTTCGTTCTGCGGGCGTGGTTGACGGACCACAAAGCTCACGGATATTTGACGGTTTTGATCGGTATGAACGTTTGTGCCTCATGCCCATTGTTTCGGTTTGAATGGTAATAGACCGGAAACTGCTCGTTAACAGGGTGAATCGTAGGATAGGCGCTGTTGGTAACCGATAGACGAGAGGGGTTTGGTGGTGCCATGTCCAGGATTGTCGAACATCCCATTTTGGGTGCTCCCAGCAAGGGGAGTCGAGTCGTTTTTACCTATGACGGCGTTGAGATGGAAGGGTACGAGGGCGAACCGATTGCTATGGCGCTCAAGGCCGCGGGTGTTGAGGTTCATCGCTTTACCGCCAAGCGCCACGAGCCACGCGGCATCTTTTGCGCTATCGGTCGCTGCACCGACTGCGTCATGGTCGTGGACGGCAAGCCCAACGTGCGTACGTGCATGACGCCGCTTGCCGCCGGTATGGACGTACGCACGCAAGACGGCGTCGCCCCGCTCGATTTGGATGACCCACGCGCCGAGGCTCTGGTTGCCGAGGCCGCCGCGAGCCCTGCTGCCGTAAAGGAGGCTGAGTAGCATGGAGCGTCATGATCTGGTCGTGGTCGGCGCCGGCCCCAGCGGCCTTTCCGCTGCCATCGAAGCCGCCAAGCGCGGGCTCGACGTCGTCGTATTTGACGAGAACGCCCGTCCCGGCGGTCAGCTGTTCAAGCAGATTCACAAGTTCTTTGGTTCCAAGGAGCACCGCGCCAAGGTCCGCGGTTTCCGCATTGGTGACGAGTTGCTTGCCGAGGCCGATGCGGCAGGCGTTACCGTGGTGCTGGACGCTACGGTGATTGGCCTGTACGAGGGCCGCGAGGTCGTGGTGCGCGTGGGCGATGTCGTGCGCCACGTGAAGGGCGACGCCGTGCTGGTCGCCACGGGCGCGGCCGAGAACACGCTCAACTTTCCCGGTTGGACGCTGCCCGGCGTGATCGGTGCCGGCGCCGCACAGACCATGATGAACCTGCACGGTGTAAAGCCGGGCGACCGCGTGCTCATGGTCGGCTCGGGTAACGTTGGCCTGGTCGTCTCGTTCCAGCTGTTGCAGGCCGGCTGCGATGTGGTCGCGCTGGTGGATGCGGCGCCGCGCGTGGGTGGTTACGGCGTCCATGCGGCCAAGGTCGCCCGCTGCGGCGTGCCCTTCTACCTGTCGCATACCGTGGTGGCCGCTGAGGGCGACGACCGTGTAACCGGTGTCACGATCGGCGAGGTCGATGCACACTGGCAGGTTATTCCCGGTACCGAGAAGCACTTTGACGTGGACACGATCTGCGTGGCCGTGGGCCTGTCTCCCATGAGCCAGCTGCTCTCGATGGCCGGGTGCGAGATGGTCGACGACCCCAAGCGCGGCGGCTATGTCCCGGTGTGCGACGAGAAGGGCGCGACGAGCGTGCCTGGCGTGTACGTTTCGGGCGATGTCGCGGGCATCGAGGAGGCAAGTTCTGCCATGATCGAGGGTCGTATCTCGGGCGTGGCGATCGCCGGGTACCTGGGCTACACCGATGCGGCGGACGCCGGTGAGTCCGAGGATAAACTCGAGGCCTCGCTCGACACGTTGCGCCAGGGCATGTTTGCCCCCAAGAATCGTGGCAAGAAGATCGAGACCACGGAGGAGGGCTGTCCGGTCTCGCAGCATCTGCTGCGCCATGGCTACCTTGCCGACGAGGAGCTCGACAGCTATCCCGGCGTGACGCATATGGCAGGCGTGCATCCGGTGATCGAGTGCACCCAGAACATCCCCTGCAATCCGTGTCAGGATGCCTGCAAAAAGGGCTGTATCTCCATCGGTGAGCACATTACGTCGCTGCCGATCGTGGTCGAGGACTCACATTGCATCGACTGCGGCATGTGCGTGGCCAGCTGTCCGGGCCAGTCGATCTTCTTGGTCAACGAGGATTGTGGCGACGGCACCGCGACGGTCACGCTACCCTACGAGTTCTATCCGCTGCCGCAGGCGGGCGATTACGGACGCGCACTGAGCCGCTCGGGCGAGCCGGTGTGCGATGCCCAGGTGGTGCGCGTGCGCAGCGTCAAGGCGTTTGACAAGACGGCGCTCGTGACCATGAGCGTGCCCAAGGAGTTCGCCATGACGGCGCGCATGTTCAAGCCTGCTGAGGAGACCGAGGAGGTGGCCTGCCATGAGTGAGGCCGTGAACTTTTACAAGGAGCCGGGCGAGCCGCTCGATCGTGCGGCGATTGACTTGGGGCCCTACGTGCCCGCGCCCGATGACGACGTGCTCGTATGCCGTTGCGAAGAGGTGACCAAGGGCGATATCCGCCGCGCCATCCACGACGGCATGTACACCATGACCGAGATCCGTCGTTATCTGCGCCAGGGCATGGGCTTGTGCCAGGGGCAGAGCTGCACCAAGCTCGTGCGCCGCATTATGGCCACGGAGCTTGCGGGCACACCGGCGGTAGCGCTTTTGGAGCCCGAGACCTCGCGAGCGCCCATGCGCCCGATCGAGATGAGCGTGCTCGGCAACGGCGAAGAGGGGAGAGCGTAGCCATGGCGGGAACTTATGCAGATATCACCGACGTCGCCTGCGATGTCGTTATTATCGGTGCCGGCGTGATTGGGTGCGCGGCGGCCTATAACCTGGCCAAGAAGGGCCGCAGCGTGACGGTGCTCGACCGTGAGCCCAACGTGGGCGAGGGCGCGAGCTCGCGCAATGGCGGCGGCGTTCGCCAGAGCGGCCGCGATGGGCGCGAGCTGCCGCTGGCCATGTATGCGGTCGAGAACATTTGGCCCACGCTGTCCGATGAGCTGGGGGCCGACGTCGAGTACGTCAAACGCGGCAACCTGCGCCTGGGCAAGACCGAGGAACACCTGCAGACGCTTCGTAAGCTGGCGAGCATGTCGCAGGGCCTGGGGCTCGATATGAAGATGATCGGACCCGAGGAGGTGCGCGAGATCAACCCTTACCTGTCCGACCAGGTCATCGGCGCCTCGTGGTGCCCTACGGACGGACATGCCAACCCCATGCGCACCACGCTCGCGTATTATCGCGCGGCCAAGGCGCTCGGCGTGCGCTTCGTGACGGGTGTCGAGGTCAAGCGCCTGCGTAAGGTGCGCGGCCTCGTCGCGGGCGTCGAGTGCAACATCGGCACCTTTACGGCCAACGACGTGCTGCTGGCGGCGGGTCTGGGCAGCCGCGGCATCGCCGCGAGCGTGGGCGTCGACATCCCCATGACGGGATCGCTTATCGAGTGCTTGGTCACCGAGGCCGAGCCCACGATGTTTCCGCAGATGCTCGGCGTCGCCACGGGTGACTTCTACGGACATCAGACGGCGCATGGCTCGTTTGTTTTTGGCGGCAGCTCGGGTTTCGAGGAGTCGAACGGCGCGTTTGGCGGCCGCCCCACCGCGAGCATTACGGCACCGGCTGAGTGCCGCGCCATCATGGGTTACATTCCGCGCCTGGCCGATGCCAAGATCGTGAGAACCTGGGCCGGCTGGGAGGACGAGAGCGCCGATGGCGTGCCGGTGATCTCGAAGATCGACGAGGTCCCGGGCCTGACCATCGCCTGCGCCTTCACCGGGCATGGATTTGGCATCTCGCCGATTGTGGGCCTGCTGCTCTCCGAGCTGGTGTGCGACGAGCCCACGACGCTCGATGTCTCGGCGTTTCGCTACGACCGCTTTAAGGCGTGGTTGTGATGGAGGATTTCTCGTACCGCCTGCCCACGCACTTTGTGTTTGGTCATGGTTCCGAGCGCGAGGCGGGCCGGCTTGTCGCGCACTACGGCGGCACCAAGGTGCTCGTGCTGTTTGGCGGCGGCTCGGTCGAGCGGTCGGGCCTGCTGGCTCGCGTGCTCAACTCGCTCGATCGGGCGCTGCTCGATCACGTTGAGCTTAAGGGCGTTAAGCCCAATCCGCTGTTGAGCACGGTCTACGAGGGCATATCGCTTGTGCGCGATGAGCACGCGGACTTTATTCTCGCGCTTGGCGGCGGCAGCGTTATCGATACCGCGAAGGCCATTGCTGCCGGCGCGCGCTATCCGGGTGACGTGTGGGACTTTTACGGCGGCGACCGTACGCCCGATCGGGCCTTGCCGGTCGGTTGCGTGCTTACCATCGCGGCTTCCGGTTCCGAGGCCTCGCCCGATTCGGTGATCACGCAGGATGGCTCGATGCTCAAACGCGAGACATCCTCGTCGGTGCTGCTGCCGACGTTTAGCATCTTAAATCCCGAGTTGACCGAGACGCTGCCGGCATATCAGACGGCATGCGGTATCACCGATATGTATTCGCATCTGCTGGAGCGATACATGAGCAGAAGCACCGCCGTCGGGGTGTCCGACCGCATGATCGAGGGCCTGATGCTATCGATTATCGACGAGGCGGCGCCTGTTGTTGAGGACCCGCGAAATTATGACGCGCGCGCCAACCTGATGTGGGCGGCCGCGATGGCGCACTGCGGCCTTGCCGGCATCGATCGCAAACACGACTGGGCGAGTCACGATATCGAGTACGCCCTGTCGTCGCGCTATGGCGTGGCACATGGGGCGGGGCTTGCCGTGGTGATTCCGGCGGTGCTTACGTATTACCTGGATGTCGAGGTTGCCGCGGTGCCGCGCTTGGCTCAGCTGGCACGTCGCGTTTGGGGCGTCGATGAGACGGACGATATGACCGCCGCTCGCGCCGGCGTTGAGGCCCAGCGTTCGTTCTTCGCTTCGCTGGGCATACCGACGACGCTCGAGGAGGTGGGCGGAAAGCTCGAGGATATTCCCTCGCTGGCGAGCGAGACGTGCTTTGCCGGCGGTCGCGCCGGTACCGTGGGAGGCTATCTCCCGCTCGATGAGCATGCTGTCGCACGCATCTTCAGCCTGATGCTTGCCTAATACCTGCCAGGAAGGGACGGGTTTATTTTGCTAGGTAAAGCGTTTGACCTGCCAAAATAAACCTGTCCCTTTTTGGCCGGTCGCCGTCTGTGGGCAGATTGGCAACGCTCGCTGATTACGGTCTTGACCTGCGTTAGAATAAGGGCATCTGATTATCCGGGCGCATGGAGGAGTGCGCCCGTATGCTGAGGAGGACTTTATGGCAACTGTTGCCGCACCTATCGACGCTACGTCGACCGCCGCTTGGAAGGCGCTCGAGGCCCATCAGGAGAAGCTCGAGGCCGAGGGCATCGATCTTAAGGCCTGGTTCGCTGCTGACGCCGACCGCGTGAACAAGCTGAGCTTTGACGCCGGTGACCTGCACTTCGACCTGTCCAAGAACCTGGTGACCGATGAGACCGTCAAGCTGCTGTGCGATCTTGCCCGCGAGGTGAAGCTCGAGGAGCGCCGCGACGCCATGTTCTCCGGCGAGCACATCAACACTACCGAGGACCGTGCCGTCCTGCACACCGCGCTTCGCCGTCCGGCAAGCGAGAAGGGCCAGCTCATCGTTGACGGCCAGGACGTCGTCGCCGACGTGCACGAGGTCCTTGACCGCATGTACGCTTTCGCCGAGCGCGTGCGCTCCGGTGAGTGGAAGGGCGTTACCGGCAAGAAGATCGAGCACCTGGTGTCCATCGGCATCGGTGGCTCCGACCTGGGTCCGGTCATGGCCTACGAGGCCCTGCGTCCCTATGCCGACGCCGGTATCGACTGCCGCTACATCTCCAACATCGACCCCAACGATCAGGCCGAGAAGCTCAAGGGTCTGGACCCCGAGACCACGCTCGTGATCATCGTCTCCAAGACCTTCACCACGCTCGAGACCCTCACCAACGCCCGCGAGGTCAAGACCTGGATGCTCGAGCAGCTCAAGGCCCAGGGCGCCATCGACGGCTCCGATGAGCAGAACGCCGAGGCCGTGACCAAGCACTTCGTCGCCGTCTCCACCGCGCTCGACAAGGTCGAGGCCTTCGGTATCGACCCGGCCAACGCCTTCGGTTTCTGGAACTGGGTCGGCGGCCGTTACTCCGTTGACTCCGCCGTGGGCCTGTCGCTGATCGTCGTGCTCGGCCCCGAGCGCTTCCAGCAGTTCCTTGAGGGCTTCCATGCCATCGACGAGTACTTCTGCAACACGCCGCTCGAGAACAACGCCGTCGCGCTGATGGGCCTGCTCAACGTCTGGTACGTCAACTTCTTCGGTTCCAAGAGCCATGCCGTTCTGCCGTACAGCCAGTACCTGCACCGTTTCCCGGCCTACCTGCAGCAGCTCACCATGGAGTCCAACGGCAAGCACGTCCGCTGGGATGGCAGTGCTGTGACCTCCGATACCGGTGAGATCTTCTGGGGCGAGCCCGGCACCAACGGCCAGCACGCCTTCTATCAGCTGCTGCACCAGGGCACCGTGGTGGTTCCGGCCGACTTTATCGCTTTCGCCAACACCGCCAACCCCGCGACCGACAACAGCCAGGACGTCCACGAGCTGTTCCTGGGCAACTTCCTGGCCCAGACCAAGGCGCTCGCCTTTGGCAAGACGGCCGACGAGGTGCGCGCCGAGGGCACGCCCGAGCAGATCGTCCCGGCCCGCTGCTTTGAGGGCAACCGTCCGACGACCTCCATCTTCGGCGACACGCTGAGCCCGTTTGCGCTCGGCGAGCTCATCGCCCTGTACGAGCACATCGTGTTCGTCGAGGGCACGGTCTGGGGCATCGACTCCTACGACCAGTGGGGCGTCGAGCTGGGCAAGCAGCTTGCCAAGCAGATCACCCCTGCCTTCCACGATGACGCCGCCAAGGCCGAGCAGGACGCTTCGACCCAGGCGCTCATCGAGTTCTACCGCGCTCACCGCAAGTAGGCTGCGCAGCTAAACCTGGCACTTAGCAGAAAGGGGCCCGTATCCGTTGGGATGCGGGCCCCTTTGCTGTTCGGATAGGGAGTGGCGCATCGAGAGGGCGCTCGGTGGCCGCTCTTGCTTCAGGACACTCTACGGCATTATCAATATACTTCTACGGGCAATTTCATACCACTTACCGGAAGATAGGTGAGCGCCATGTTTTACGGGCGTACATTGAACGTGGTTTTTCGCGCGAAGCCACGAATCGGTTGTCAGTCCTGAACGGGGAGGCCCAGTATGACCCTTGCTAAGTCCATCAATAAGTACATCGACTATATCGACGCGCCCGAGGACACGTTTGAGCAGTATGTCGAGAAGGCGCTGAAGTACAACTTCCGCTGCGTATTTGCGAACCTGCAGGAGTACGAGACGGGTCGCGCCATGCTCGAGGGTTCTGACATCATCCTTGCCGGAGCTATCGACTTTCCTCAGGGCACGATGACACTCGAGGAAAAACTCGCAAGGTTCGAAGAGTATGCCGCATGCGGCTTCACCGAGATCGATTACGTACTGAACCAGGAATCGGTTGAGAACCGTGATTTTGACGCCATCGAGCACGAGATGACTACGATCGCCGATTTTTGCCGCGAGCGCGGTATCACCGATAAGGTGATCGTCGAGATGTGCAAGCTAGATGGCGACGATGCCGCCAAGCGTCGCGTGTGCGAGATTGCCCTTGAGGCTAAGCCAGGCTTTCTTAAGACGTCGACCGGTAGAAGCTTTGGCGGCGCCAAGCTCCAAGACGTGCAGCTGATGCGCGAGGTGCTTGGCGACGCCGTGGCAATCAAGGCGGCGGGTGGCATCCACAACTACGAGGAGGCTCTCGCATTTATCGAGGCGGGCGCCAGCGCGTTGGGCGCCTCGGCAGGCATCGCAATCGTCGAGGGCGCACCGGAAGACGAGCGCCGCTAGCGTGAGAGTTCAATCTGGGCGCTTTGGGCTTCGGGGAGTTCCGCATAGAGCGGGTGGTCTTCGAGCCTAAAGCGCTCAACTTGTTGTGGGACGTGGCCGCGGACGAAGAGCCAGGAGCGGTCGACGGGCGTTGCCATGAGCGTACTGGGCAGCACGTCGGCGCGCTCCGAGAAGACGCGGGCGCTCTCGGGGTCTTGAAAGGCCAGTACCAGCTGGGTGTCGCAGTTGCCCATGATGGAGCGGGCGCGTGCCTCGCCATAGAGCGCGTCGAGCTGGTTGGTCGACTGCAAGAGCAGCGTCGCCCAGATTTCGCGGCTGCGGATGATGGAGAGCACGTTGTCGATCTGCGGCATCTGCAGGTTGGCGAAGTCGTCGAGCATAAAGCGGACCGGGATCGCGAGGCGGCCGTCGGGTTGTGCATCAGCGTGGCGAATGAGCCCGGCGAACGCCTGCGTTACAAACAAATTGGTGAGCGGATCGAGGCTGCGGTCGAGATCGCTGACGGTGATGAAGAGTGCCCGGCGCTCGCGACCCATGCCTGCGAAATCTATCTGGTTTGCATCGGTGTACAGGCGGCGCGCGCTGTCAAAGCCCAGACACATCACTTTCTCGGCAAGGATGCCCATGATGCTCGCGTGCATCTTTTCTGCCGTGATGGTGGGGGAGTAGCGCCGCCACAGCGAGAGCGCATAGCTTGTGGGGTCGGTGGTCTGCAGGTCGTCGAAGAGCCGAGCCGTGGCGCGGTCCTGGAGATGCTCGCAAAGGTCGATTACCGACGAAAGCGTCTGCTCCTCAACGGGCAGTTGCTCGCATACATACGCGATGAGGCAAGATAGCAGGTTGGCGGCCGCGTGGTCCCAAAACGGCTGGGATTGGTCCTCGATGGGGCAGATGGCCTTGGCGACCGAGATGATGTCTTGCTGGTTGGGCATGCCGTCCCGGCTGCGGCGGATGTGGTTGAGCGGGTTGTAGCCGCATTGCTCGACGCCCTCGGGCAAGGGGGCGGTGTCGTCAAGATCGGCGAAGTTGAGACGTCCTACGCGATAGCCATGTGCGGCGAGCACGGGGCCGACTTCGCGGCAGAGCGTCCCCTTGGTGTCGAGCACGATATAGCTCGCGTTCATCTGCAGTAGGTTGGGCTTGAGGACGTTGCGGGTCTTGCCGGCGCCCGAAGGACCGATGACGAGCATATTGTTGTTGACTCCGGTTTGTCGCGTATTGCACGAGAGCATGTGGTTCTGTGCAAGGATGGCAGGGGCGGGGGCGTGCAGTGCCGCGTTGAGGTTAGTCATGTGTGGTCTCCTTAGTCGAGGTGAGAATGCTGTGGGCGAAACCGAGCTCGACGGCTCGTTCGGCCGAAAGGTACGTGTCCTTTGCCGTGAGCGCCTGGACGCGCTTGGTCGAAAGACCGCTACGCTCGGAGAGGATTTGCGTGAGCGCCTTGCGGGTCTGCATGAGGCGCCGGCTTGTCTCCTGGAGGGCTAGAGCCGAGCCCCCGGCCCCTTGCGGGATGAGTGGGTCATGAATCATGAGCTCGGCATGGGGAGCCATGCGGCGCTCGTCACCGCCCATAAAGATGATGGCTCCCATGGAAGCGGCGAGCTCCAGGCAGACGGTGTGTATAGGGCATGCTGCGAGACGCATGGTGTCGTAGATGGCAAGGCCGGCGCGCACGTTGCCGCCGGGGCTGGCGATAAAGACCGTGATGGGGGCGACTGGGTCGGCCGCCTCGAGCAAGCGGATCTGCTGGCACAGGTCGTAGGCCATTGCGCTGTTGATGTCGCCCACGACGGAGAGTTCGCGGCGCGCGAGCATCTCGTCGTAAACGGAGGTGAGCGTGACGCCGCGGGCCGATTCGCGCATCGTCAGCGGGCTGATGATAGGGGTCTGAGTGGTGTCCATGAGGACTCCTTTCTGAATGTGGTGGATCTTGATGGGGCTATGCGTGCCTGTCTTTAGGACTCGAAGGCATGCTCGAGCCTGCGCTCAAGCTCGGTAGTGGCCTTATGGGTGCCGGCATTAGCCAGCGCTTTGTCGAACGCGCCAAAGCGCAACAGCGTGGCGATGGGCGCGGTGTAGGCAAGGTGCAGCTGGCGCTCGAGATCATCGGGAAACTCGTTGGGGTCGTAGCGTTTCCGGTAGAAGTGGGTAATGCTCTGATTCATCTCCCATTCGTCGCGGTAGCGTTCGAACTGCCGCTGCTGGATATCGATGACTCGGATTGTCTGGGAACGAAGGACCGCGGGCGCCAGTGCCCGATAGCCGTCGAAAAGCCGGCTCAGGCTGAGTGTGCGGAGCATGTCGATGAGGGTACGAACCGTGGTCGGCCCCGCCTGGAATCGGGCAGTCGCACGGTTGTAACGTTCGCGGTCGAGCACCATGATGTTGGGTGGTCCCGATGGGTCTGCCGTATCGTCCTGCCCGCAGTTTGCCTGCTGATGCCGTGCCTCCAGGGCGTCGAGCCCCATGGCAAGGTCATGGATGGGAAGCGTTATCGCGTTCTGCAGATCGTATCGATGGTCCATCAATGTCATCCGCGTCTCGTCGTCCATGTCGAGTCGCAACTTGGTATCGAGTGCCGTGATCATATGCGCCAGATGGCCCATGGTATACGGGCCGTCGGTCTTGCCGTGGGGTCCGAGATAAGGGTCGGTTAGCTCGCGGACGGCCGGATCGTCCATGGTCTCGGCGCAACGATTCGCCGAAAACTCATGGTTACTCAGGGCCTCGTCGATGGGCAGCAGGGCGAAGTTCGCAATCGTGGCGGCGGCGAAGCTGGTGTCGTAGCCACCGTGTAGGGCGCGGTCGATGCGGGCCTGGAGTACGGTGCCGGCGGTTTGGGGACGGGTGTTCATGGCGTTTCCAATCTGTGATGTGCTTGCTTGCGAGTGGTGTGCTGGGTGTCGTTGGTGATGTGCTTGCGGTTCTTGATGTGCTGGATTGGGTGCTATGGGGCCAATATGCTCGAAGGACGTTTGTCGGGTGATGGGCGTGCTCCGTGCTTAGACGGGACAGCTGACGTTAGCGAGCGCCTCGGACGGTCTTGCTCCGTTATTTAGTTGTCGATAAAAGATGCTTGGTGTTCATATGCCGATCTTCTTTCTCTTACACGCTGAAAACTGAAACTGAATATGCTCGATCAAACGGTGACCAACGTTACGGTCATCTTTAACTTAATCAGGCTCCCGCGATTTGGCAAGTATCTTTTTCAAAAATGTTCTTCGGGGGATGCTTGGCTCGGATATGATGGTGCGCGGCAAACTCAACGCAGGGAGGCATATATGGCAATCAAGGCCATCGCAATGGATATCGACGGTACACTCACCAACGACCAGAAGGTGATCAGCCCGCGCACGCGCGAGAAGCTGCTCGCGGCGCAGGAGTCGGGCATCAAGCTCATCTTGGCTTCGGGCCGTCCCGCATGGGGCCTTCATGCCCTGGCGCAGGAGCTCGATCTTCAGAACCACGATGGCCTGCTGGTGGCCTTTAACGGTGCGCACGTGGTCGATGCTCAGACCGACGAGGTACTGTTTGACCAGGCCATGCCGGTCGACGAGCTGCACCGCTTGCTCGACCACCTGCGCAACTTTGACGTGATCCCTATGATCTCTCTTGGCCGCGATTTGCATGTCGTGGACTCGTATCGCTGCATGATCACGTTGCCGGACGGTTCGCAGAAGAACATCGTCAAGTATGAGCGCGATGCGTGCGATCTTAAGATTCGCGAGGTCGAGAGCCTTCATGAGGTCGCGGATGCCTATCCGGTGGACAAGCTGCTCACCGCGGGCGATCCGGCCTATCTGCAGGCGCATCACGAGGAGATGTACGCACCCTTTACCGAGACGCTTTCGGGTATGTTTACGGCCGACTGGTACTTTGAGTTTACGGCGCCCGGTATCGATAAAGCACGTGCGCTTCAGGGAGCTCTGCCCAAGCTTGGTATCGATGCCAGCGAGGTCGTTTCGTTTGGCGACGGCCAGAATGACAAGTCCATGATCGAGTGGGCGGGCACGGGTGTTGCCATGGGCAACGCCGTCGATGAGGTCAAGGCCGTGGCTCAGATGGTGACCGCCAATAACAACGAAGATGGCATCGCGGTGGCACTCGACAAGCTGCTGGGTTAGAATCGCCGATAGTGCATGGTTCGGGCGTCCGCTTGCGGGCGCCTTTTTGTTAGGGAGGGTGCCGTGTCCGCATTTCCGTTCGACGCCGTTATCTTTGACATGGACGGCGTCATCGTCGATACCGAGTATTACTACCTGGGGGAGACCGCTGCGTTTGCCAAAGAGCTTGGGCTGAACCTGACCCAAGAGGAGTTAAACGGGCAGGTTGGTACCTCGCATCAGTTCTTTTTGCATATGCTGGTCGATTGGTTTGAGCGCGCCGGAAAGGGACACTTCACCGGCGAGGAGGCGCTGGCCCGCTGGGATGAGTGGGCACATAAACGACCGCGCGATTATCAGACCTTGATCAATCCGGGCGCCGTGGAGACGATTCGCGAGCTTCCGCGCCGCGGCGTTCGCGTGGCGCTGGCCAGCTCGTCTCCCATGGACAGCATCGAGGAAGTGCTCGATGCGTGCGGTCTGTCGGATGCCTTTGAGTACGTGGTGAGCGGCGAGCAGTTTAAGGAGAGCAAGCCCGAGCCCGATATTTACCTGCATGCGTTGGATTTGCTGGGGCTGCCCGCGGACCGCTGCTGCTGCGTCGAAGACTCGGTGCCCGGCATCACTGCCGGCAAGCGAGCGGGTCTGACGGTGATCGCCAAACGCGAGGAGCGCTTTGGCTTTAGTCAGGACGCCGCGGATAAGATTATCGATCAGCTGCCAGAGCTGCTGGAGCTTGCGTAGGACTAGCGATGCGTAATCCGCACCGATTATTGATTCCATATTTGCCAGGGGAGGGCAAATGCCATCGACTGAAGGGTTGACCGACGGAAAAGCGGCAATCCCGCTATATCAACAGGTTATCGATATCATCAAAAATGACATCAATTCTGGTACCTATAAGGCGGGCGCTCGGATACCAAATGAATTCGAATTGGCCGAAAGCTACAAAGTCGGTCGCGTTACCGTTCGGCGAGCCATTGAAGAGCTTGTCCAGCAGGGCTACCTTACCAAGCAGCAGGGGAGGGGCACGTTTGTAAACGCCCCCAAGCTCAAGCGTAAAATCCGCCAGAAGGACGACGTTCAGAGCTTTTCGGACGCCTGTCGTGTCAACGAGATGGAGCCCGGGGCGCGTATTGTCTCAAGAAAAGTGTTGCCGGCCGATGCTGCCGAAGCGCATTTTTTTGGCGTTCCCGTTGGGTCGGAACTGATCTGCATTGAACGCGTGCGCACCGCCGATGGCATCCCCGTGATGCTCGAGAACAACACGTACGTTTATGAAGACAACGCCTTTTTGGCGAAGGCGGACCTTACCGATCAATCAATTTTCGAGGTCGTGCGCGAACGGACGGGTCGCGGGCCTGCCCTCACCGAGCCGTGCACGCTTGAGATCGCGTGTGCGTCACCCGAAGTCGCCCGGCTACTGTCCGTTCCCACGGGAGAGCCTCTGTTTTATATGGAGGCATATTTCTACGACGAGCAGCAACGACCGTTTATCATCGGCCGACAGCGGATTGTAGGATCGCGCTACGTTTTTGATATCTAGGACGTTGATCAAGAGAACGCCCGGCGGCCCAAATTGCCTGCCGGGCTTTTTTGCCGTTCGCCGCCGTTGAACGACCGTTCACCCGAGTCTTCGTAACCTGTCCGAAATATCCTTGAAGTGCTAAAAACACGCTGATAATCTATAGAACGTCATAGGACGTTTGCATTGCGCGAACGTTAAAGCGAGACACGATAAGGTCTCGGGTTCTTTGGAGGTATCTATGTCAGATACGAAGGCGAAGAAGACAAACAGACGTTTCAAATTCAAATTACCGCACGTCTATACGATCATGTTCTTGCTGATCGTTGTCTTTGCGGTCCTGACCTGGATCGTTCCCTCTGGCCAGTATCAGCGCAAGACAATCTCGACGGCGGCGGGCGAGCGCGAAGTCGCCGTTGCCGGAACCTATGAACAGGTCGATAAGAACTATACCGATTCCGAGACCGGTGAGACCATCAACCTGGGTCAGGATATCTTTGCGGTTTTGCAAGCGCCCACCGAGGGTATCCAGGCGGCGGCCGACGTTGTCGCGTTCGTCCTGCTGATTGGTGGTTCGTTTGCAATCATCACCAAGACCAATGCGTTGAATGCCGGCATGAGCCGCGTGATTAAAAAGCTCAAGAATAAGGACATCCTCATCATTCCCATCACGATGACCTTGCTGTCCATCTGCGGCACGACGTTTGGTATGTCTGAGGAAGCCCTGCCGTTCTACGCCATCTTCATTCCCATCATGATGGGCATCGGCTATGACTCGATGACGGCATTTATCATCTGCTTCCTCGGTCCTAACCTGGGATACTGCGCCTCGACCATTGACCCGTTTAACGTTTTGATCGCCCAGGGCATCATTGGTATCGAGGGCAATCCGCAGCTGTGGCTGCGCGCCGTTTCTTGGGTTATCTTCACCGCCGTCGGTATCGCATGGGCTATGCGCTATGCCATGCGCGTAAAGAAAAACCCCGAGTCGTCCATTACGTATGAGGACGACAAGCTCAAGCGCGTTGAGTTCTCTGTGACCGACGCTTCCATCGAGGAGGAGTTTACCACCCGCCAGAAGCTCGTACTGATCGATTTTGCTTGCGGTATGGGTATTATCGTCTGGGGCCTTGTTACCCAGGGCTGGTACATGAATGAGATCTCCGCCGTGTTCCTTGGTATGGGCCTGCTTGCCGGCATCCTGGGCGGTCTTGATCAGCAGACGATCGCCGAGGAGTTCGTTAAGGGCCTTGCCGACTTTGCGTACGCCGCCATCGTTATCGGTATTGCTCGCGGCATTCTGGTCATCGCCGAGGGCGGCATGATCATCGACACCATCCTCCAGGCACTTGCCACCGCACTCGCCGGAGCGCCGGCCGCCGTGTACACCACGTTTATGTACGTCGTTCTTGGCCTGCTCTCCCTGCTTGTTCCCTCGAGCTCTGGCCTGGCGGCGCTCACCATGCCCGTTATGGGTCCCCTGACCGAGCTCATGGGCCTCAATCCCGAGGCTGCCGTCACCGCGCTCCAGTTTGCCAACCAAACCATCAACACTATCAGCCCTACGGCGGGCATGACGGTTGCCGGCCTTGCCGTGGCAAAGATTTCGTTTGGCCAATGGTGGAAGACCATTTGGAAGTTCTTCATCTTTATGGTCGTGTTTGGCTTGGTCATTACCGCCATCTCCGGCATGCTTCCGGCGTAAGGAGGTCGCGATGTCCGATCGTTTGACGGTGCTGACGTCTAAGAGCGTCTTCACCGGTACGGAAGACCAGCCGTTTGAAGGTTTTGTCGCGGTACGCGGCAATCGGATTGAAGCCGTCGGTGGCGCTGGCGAGGCAGGCTCGTTTCTCGCCCAGGCGGATGAGGCGATCGATTGTGGCGACAGGACTGTCATGCCTGGCCTGGTCGATGTGCATACGTTCTATACGGGCTGGGCGTTGCGGAGCCTGGGGGCCGACTTATCCGAAGCCTCTGACGTCGACGAAGTGGTAGCGCTTCTGCAGGTATGGAAGGATGCCCACCTCGATTGCGCCGCCGCCTTTGGGCACGACCTTCCTGCGTCGCTCGCCGAAGACGTCGAGAATGAAAAAACGGCGGCAGCGCTCGACGGCGCCTTCGGAGATATTCCCGTTGTCTGCTTTACCCCGGGTGCCGAGACGTGCGTTCTCAACGTCGCCGCCAGCGAGCGCTATGGTTTTACGCCCGAGGCCTGCTATGCCGAGAAGATCTGGCGTATGATGCGGGACTTCTTGGCGCTTCCCGAGGTGCGCGCCGGGTATTCGGATTACATGGCGATGCTGAACGCTCGCGGTGTCACGGCTATCAAAGAGATGGCCTTCGATGACTATTACGGATTTGCCGATGAGATGGCGCGCCGTGAGGAATCTGGCGAGCTGACGGTTCGCGTCTCCATGATGTCACAGCCGGTGGGCGCCGGGGCGAATCTGCCCTATGCCCGTGCGGCGCGTGATCGCTTCCAGGGACCGTTTGTTCGTTTCTCGGGCTTCAACCGTATGACCGATCGCGGCGTATGGGTGGGGCTTGCCGAGATGATCGACCCTTATGAGGAGACGGCCGATGCGGGGGCTGCCGGCAAGACGGTTGTCGAGGAGCCCGAGTGGGGTTTGATTGAGGACGAGCTGCGCGCGATTGATGCCGAGGGCTTCCGTTACTCGCTTCATTGTCAGGGCGACGGCGCCGTTCGCCACACCGTTGCGCTGTATGCCTCGCTGCCGCGAGATGAGCACGGAGCCATGCTTCGACGCCACGCGATCACCGACCTCGAGAACTCTGATCCGGAAGACCTTGCCCTTTTTGGCAAGCTGGGCGGAATCTGCGAGGTCTACCCCCAGATCCTCACGCTCGATAAGCGCGAGGACTGCCTGTCGATGATGCGTCGGCAGATCGGCGAGGTCCGACTGCAGCACAGCTGGAACCGTCGCGGTATGGAAGACGCGGGATGTACGGTGTGCTGTGGCACCGACCTTCCGCTCTTGATTCCGAGTCTGGGCGAATCAATCTACAGCGCGTGCGGTGGTTATTTTGCCGACGGTTTGTCCGTGAATGAGGGTAATACGCTGACGCTCGCCGAGCTCCTTCGTGCATGGACGGCAGGGGGCGCATATGACCTGATGCGCGAGGATGAGCTGGGAACGCTCGAGGCCGGTAAGCTTGCCGACATCTGCGTGCTCGATCGCGATGTGTTTGACCTTGACTACCACGATGCCTGTGACCTTGCTGTTGATATGACCATGTCGGACGGACGTATCGTGTTCGACCGAAATAAGGAGGTTTAGCATGCCTGAAACCAAACCATCGCTGCGACGCGAGCAGATTGCGGGCATGAACATCCACTACATCATGTGGTCGCTCGACTATTTTTTGGATACGCAACAGCGCCTGGGCTTTGAGTCCATCGAACTGTGGTGCGCCGAGCCCCATGTGACGCTCGATCACACTGGGTATTATGAGGCCGAGGCTCTGGCGAAAAAGGCCGCCGACCGTGGTCTGCGCTATCGGACGCTCTGTCCCGAGAACGTGGTCTATCCATGGCAGTATTGCGCCCGTAAGCCGCTTCACGAGCAGCGGAGCCTGGCGTATTTCAAGCATGGCATCGAGCTTGCCGAGGTGCTGGGATGCGACCGCATGTCCGTAAACTCGGGTTGGGGTGACTGGGACGAGGATCGCGAAGAGGCGTGGAAGCGCAGCCGCGAGCACCTATCCATCTTGGCGGAGTATGCCGGCGAGCACGGTCTGGTGCTAACAATGGAGAGCCTGCGTCCCGAGGAGAGCAACCTTGTGACGACCGTCGCCGATGCCAAGCGCATGATCGATGAGGTTGCGAGTCCGTATCTGCAGCCTATGGTTGATACGACCGCAATGGGTGTTGCGGGTGAGTCGCTCGAGGACTGGTTTGCCGCATTTGGCGACGGTGCGATCCACGAGATGCACTTTATCGATGGCGACCCCTATGGCCATCTGGTCTGGGGCGACGGCAAGCACGATATGGATGCCTTCGTCGCCACGCTCAACGCCCATGGTTTCGATGGCATGTTGGGTCAGGAAATCACGGACGGTCGTTACTTCGATGACCCGGCGGCGGCAGATGCCAAGAACATGGCCGCCTTCGAGAAGTATCTGATTGACTAGATAAGATTTTGCTCGGCCATGTAAGACGCGTCATGCATGGCCGGCCAAGCTGGAAAGGAACTAAACATGAACGCACATGATCTGATTAAGGAAGCAATTGCCGAGAAGGGCAAGTTCGACAGCGTCTACTGGATTGCCTGCGGCGGCTCCATGATCGATCTGATTCCGGCCCATGAGCTCTTGCAGCGCGAGGCGACGACGTTCACCTCGTATATCTATACGGCCCGTGAGTTCGACATCATGCGTCCCCGTCGCCTGGGCGAGAAGTCTCTGGTCATTGCCTGCAGTCACAGCGGCAATACCCCCGAGGTCGTCGAGGGCTGCGAGATTGCCCTTGCCGCGGGCGCGACGGTGATCGCGCAGACCGATAACGCCGGCTCCAAGATCGATACTGGCAAGTGGGTCACCTGGGTGTACCCGTGGGGCGAGGGCGTTCCGCAGGCCGAAGTCCCTGCCGGCATCTCGCTGTCGCTCGCGGCCGAGCTGCTCGACCAGCAGGAGGGCTACGCCGATCTCGCCGACATGTATGCCGGTATTGCCGAAATGGATAAGATTTTGCCTCCCGCACGTGAAAAGGTAAATGCCGAGCTGGGCGATCGCTTTGCCAAGCTTTGCCAGGAGCATGAGTTCTTCTATATCCTGGGCAGCGGTCCCAACTTTAGCCAGACGTACGGCTTTGCCATCTGCTCGCTCATGGAGATGCAGTGGCAGCACTGCAGCTATATCCACTCTGCCGAGTACTTCCATGGCCCCTTTGAGGCTACCCAGGATGGCGTCTTCTACTTCTTGCAGATGGGCTCGAGCGAGTGCCGTCCTATGGACGAGCGCGCCCTGGCGTTCCTCGAGACCCATACCGACACGCTGATGGTGCTTGATGCCAAGGAGTACGGTATGGAGGCCGTGCCGGCGAACGTTCGTGCTTATCTGGATCCGGTGCTGTTCTACGCTATGAACTGCGAGCTGCGTGCGGCGCGCGGCAAGGTGTTCGATCACGACCCCGACTTCCGCCGCTACATGGGCGTTGTTGAGTACTAGGAAGGATAGATACCATGGCTTTTAACGTTAACGCGCTCGGGTTCGGTGACAACGTCGTCGATCGCTATGAGCATATCCATACCATGTATCCCGGCGGCAATGCGGTGAATTTTGCCGTTTACGCCAAGAAGTGCGGTGCTGCGCGCTCCGCGTACATGGGCATCTTTGGCAACGACGCCGCTGCCGAGCATGTGATTGCAAGTCTTGAGGACGAGGGTATCGAGCTCGCTAAGTGCGAGCAGCTTATTGGCGAGAATGGCGCGGCGCGTGTGACCGTGGTCGATGGCGACCGCGTATTCCTCGGCTCCAACGAGGGCGGCATCCGTGGCGATGCGCGCTATGTGCTCGATCGCTTTGATCTGGCATACATGAAGCAGTTCGACGTAGTCCACTCGGGCAACTACTGCTTTACCGAGCGCGAGCTCCCCAAGCTGAAGGCTGCGGGCATCACCGTATCGTTTGACTTCTCGGACGATTCCACCGATGAATACTATGAGCAGATTGCCCCGTTTGTCGACTTCGCCTTCTTTAGCGCCGCGGACGCTGCGAGCGAGGATGAGATTCGCGAGCGCCTCGCTTGGGTGAAGAGCCTGGGCCCGCGCTTTGTGTCCGCGACGGCGGGCGCCGAGGGCTGCATCGCCTATGACGGCGAGCGTTACTATCGCCAGCTGGCAAAGCCCGTAACGGATATGAAGGACACCATGGGAGCCGGCGACTCGTTCCTGACTTCATTCCTGATGTGCTACCTCGATTCCGCCAAGCGCGGCGAGGACGGACCTGAGGCCATTGAGCGTGCGCTCGATTTTGCGGCAGGTTTTGCCTCGACCGTGTGCGGCATGGAAGGCTCCTGGGGTCACGGAGCTCCGATCGCCGAGTAGCCTGAGAAAGCGCTGGGCGGCTTGAGGCTGAAGCCTTGGCTGACTGACGCGAGATTACATCGGAATTCGGATAGGGGCTCGCCTTGGGTGGGCCCCTTTTTGATTGCTGGAGAAGACTATGGATATCAAGGCATGCGCAGCTGGCTTCTGCTGTGCGGACGTGTATCAAAACATCGGCGTGTTCTATCCGACTGGCAATGGCATCGACTGGGGTATCCATCTGGCGCGAATGGGCGTATCGGTATCTGCGGTGTCGGTTGTCGGAAAGGACGAGTACGGAGACAAGATGCGCGAGGCGCTGGCTGCCGAGGGGTTCGACATCTCGCATCTTCGCGTGGAGGACGGCGATACCTCGGTGATGCTCATGGCGTTGAAGGACGGCGTCGACCGCGTACATCTCGAGGCGATTGATGGTGTTATGGAAACGTACCGGCCAAACGATGGTGACCGGGCGTTTATCCTGGAGCACGATGTCATCCATACCGACCTGTTTGGAAACTGCTTAGACCTGCTGCCCGAATGGCACGAGGCAGGCAAGACCGTCGTCATGGACTTTTCGGTGTTTAGTCAAGATCCCGAATACACCTGTGAGAGCCATTTTCCTTACGTGGACTATGCCTTTATGTCGTTTGAGGAGGATGGCGTGGAGCTGCGCGACTGGGTGCGCCATGTGCAGGGGCTGGGTCCGCGCGTGGCGGTCGCCACGCTTGGTGAGAAGGGGAGCATCGCCTATGACGGTGAGCGCTTCTATGAATGTGGGATCGTGCCGGCCGAGAAGGTCGTCAATACCGTGGGCGCCGGCGACTCGTATATCGCCGGATTCACCAAGGGTGTACTGGATGGGCTTGACGTGCCGGCATGCATGCGTGCCGGTGCCGAGCTTTCGTCCCGAGTCATTGGGTCGTTCGAACCGTACTAGGAACAAACACCTGGAAAGGAGTGCAAGATGGTAATCGATATGCTGGTCCAGCCCATGCTCTACGGCGAGATCTATATGCCAGGCGACGAGCCAGACGGCTTTGGTTTTTGGGAGCGTGAGTTTGGCATGGGGCACATGGGCCCCATGGACTGGGATGAGCTCGTGGCCGAGATGGATGTCTGCGATGTACGGAAAAGCGTGCTCATGCCGCTCGATGTGACCACGGCGTGCGGCGGGCACTTTGGCACCAACGACCAGGTTGCCGCGCTTGTTGCTGCGCACCCCGATCGTCTATGGGGATTTGCGAGCGTGGACCCGCAAGTGAGTGGCGCCACCGACGAACTGGAGCGCGCCTTTACCGAGCTGGGGGCCAAGGGACTCTGCCTGCATCCGGCAAAGCAGGGTTTTGCGCCCGATGATGCCGTTGCCGAGCCGCTCTACAAGCTCTGTGAGCGCTACAACAAGCCGGTGGTTTTTCATGCCGGTATGTCCTGGGAGCCGGGTGCGGAGCTTTCACGAAGCCACCCGCTTGCGTTTGAGCACACCATCGCAACGCATCCGGATGTGCGCTTTAACCTGACTCACTTTGGCTGGCCCTGGGTGCGCGAAACCGTGGCGATGCTGCTCAAGTATCCCAATTGCTATACGGATACCTCTATTACCTATATCGATTCGCCCGAAGAAATGATGCAGCGGCTCTTCACCGTCGATATGGGACCGCTGTGGTATGAGCGTGCCCTGTCGCATCAGGTGATGTTTGCCAGCAATACGCCACGCTTCCGCGCCTTCAAGCTCAAGCGGGCGCTTGATGCTGTGCCCATGCGCGATGAGGCGCGGGAGAATCTGTATTCCGGCACGGCGCTGCGTTTTCTGAAAGGTGATGAGTGACATGGTGACACTCGAGACATTGAGTTATCTATCGACGGCGCCCGACCAGTTCATCGACATCACAGAAGATGTGCATGCCGCCATCGAGCGTAGTGCGGTGACCGATGGACTGGCAGCGATTATTTTGTCGCATACGACTTGCGGTATCGTGGTGAACGAGGGGCTTCCGTGCGTGGAGACCGATCTCATGGAGACGCTCGATCGCATTGCCCCGCCCGATGCCCCCTATGCGCATGCTCATTTCTTGTCGAGCTATGGCGCCACGGGCAATAACTCCTGTGGCCATATCAAGAGCATGATTTGCGGCAATAGCTGCTTCTTCCCCGTTCAAGATGGCCACATCGTATGTGGCGGGGCCCAGAACATCTACCTTGCGGAGTTCGATGGGCCTCAGAAGCGAAAAGTGTACGTTGAGGTACTGGGCGAGTAGCAGTTGATGCCTGCGAGTCGGCGAGCTAAAGGAGATTGACCATGTCGTTTATGGCTTCGATGTTTGGGACCGAGAAACCGGTCATTGGCATGCTGCATCTGCAGCCGCTGCCTGGCGATCCTCTGTATTATCCGGGCGGCAGCGTTTCGCGCGTGATCGATGCCGCCAAGCGCGATCTCGAAGCGCTGCAGTCGGGTGGCGTGGACGGCATTCTGATCACCAATGAGCTGTCGATGCCCTACGAGCAGCATGTGTCGGCAGTGACCCTTGCCGCTATGGGGCATGTCATCGGCGCTCTTGCCGCAGATTTCTCGACCCCTTGGGGTGCAGAGGCTATTTATGACGGCGACGCCACGATCGAGCTGTGCGCCGCCGTCGAGGCGCAGTTTACACGCTGCAATTTCTGCGGTGCCTGGGCTGGCGATCTTGGCCTGATCAATCGTGACTTTGCGCACACCATGCGCCGCCGCGCCGCCCTGCGTCTGGATGACCTAAAGATGTTCCATTTCATCACAAGCGAGGGCGAGGTGTATCTTAACGACCGTTTGACTCCCGATATTGCCGATTCGCTGGTATTCAACTGTCTGCCCGATGCCCTTGTCATTGGCGGGTCTGCTGCCGGGCGCGGAGCTTCGGGCGAGCTTGCCGACGAGGTGCGCGTCCGTGTTGGCGATGTGCCGGTGGTGTGTGGAACGGGATGTCGCGAGAATACCGTTGCAGACGTGTTTTCGCATTATGATGGCGCGTTTGTCGGTACCTGTCTCAAGCGAGACGGCAAGCTCGACGCCCCTGTCGAAACCGAACGGGTCGTGCGATTCATGGCTGCCGCCCGTGCCGCGAGAGGGGAGTGAACGGCATGCCGTACTATCTTGGCATCGACATCGGAACGAGCGCGTCCAAGGGTGTGTTAATTGATGCGGAGTGTCGAATTGTGGCGCAGGCATCTTGTCAACATGAGACCGAGAACCCTCGGGATGGCTGGTATCAGCACGACGCGGAAGCGGTCTGGTGGGGCGATTTTTGTCGGCTGTCTCGCGAGCTCATCGAGCGCGCGGGCATCGAGGCGAGCCAGATCCGCTGCATAGGGTTGTCGGCTTTGGGCTGTGATTGCGTGCCGGTCGATGAAGATTGCCACGCCTTGGCTCCGGCAATTTTGTACGGGGTCGACGCTCGCTCGAAGCCGCAGATTGACGAGCTTCTTTCTGAATATGGCCCCGATCGTGCCCGCGAGCTCTTTGGACACGATCCGTGTTCGTCCGATATCGCTCCCAAGGTCCTTTGGTTTAAGGAGAATATGCCCGAGGTCTATGAGCGGGCAGCGAAGTTTCTTACGGCTTCGTCCTATCTGTGCGCCAAGCTCACCGGCAGGTTTACGATCGACCGTTATCTTGCCGAGGATTTCCTACCCTTATACGATCGCGAGACGTGGCAGGTCAATGAGCGCGAGTGCACGCGGTTCTGCCGTCCCGACCAGATGGCCGAAGTCATGGCGGCGACCGATATCGCCGGCGTAATCACGGATCGGGCAGCGGTTGAAACCGGTCTTGCGAAGGGAACGCCGGTGCTTGTCGGAACAGGCGATTCGGGCGCCGAGGCGATTTCTACTGGAGTGTTTTGCCCCGGGGACATGATGGTGCAACTCGGGAGCACGGCATATTTTATCTACCTAGCGGACCATATGGTCGATGATGCCCGTCTGTGGCCGGGGACATTCATCATCCCCGGGACTTACGGCATCTGCGCCGGCACCAATACAGCGGGTGCGTTGACGGCATGGTTGCGACGCGAGTTGTACCGCGATGCCGTGGATGCCGAACGCTCCGGCGGCCCCGATGCCTATGAGATCATGGCGCGCGATGCCGGGCAGGTAGGTCCCGGAGCGGATGGCCTTCTGTGCCTTCCATACTTTGCGGGCGAGCGCACCCCGCTCAACGATCCCGAGGCGCGTGGCGTGTTCTTCGGTCTGACCGAAAGGCATACCCGGGGCCATATGGTCCGCGCTGCTTTGGAAGGGATCGCCTATACGGTCGCAGCGCATGTTGATATTATCGAGCGAGGTCATGGATTGCCTATCGAGCACATCATGCTCGTGGGAGGCGGAACTAAGAATCCGGTATGGATGCAAGCGATTGCCGATGTCTGCGGTCGTGAAGTTTCGGTTGCGAAGGTTACGGTGGGCGCATGTTTTGGCGATGCCCTTATGGCAGCACTTGCTGGCGGCGCCTATTCATCATGGGGTGAGCTTGCCCGGGTTCTTGGGGTCGCGCAAACGATCGAACCTGATATGGACGCTCATGAGCTGTACGCATCGCGTCGCCATATCTTTGATGAGCTATATGCGCGAAATTGCGACCTTATGCACGAGCTGATGTAGCGCCGCCGAATTGCCCCACGCTCTTATGGGGGCTGCGTTGTGCGATTTGCATGTTCCTTGAGAGGCGTGGGCAAAAAATGCCAAATATGAGTACTGTCACTAATTTGGTAGCAGGAAAATCAGGCTCTTGAGGTACTAATTGAGTGTCTGTGGACAACTTAAAGCTGTTTAACACATGCCTGAGTATGCTAAAACGCCTTGATAATGAACAGTCGTACATTATCAAGGCGTTGTTTTGATGCAAAATAATGTTACCGGCTTGGCAACAGTACTCATATTTGGCATTTTTTGCCCACCGGGGTCAGCGGAAGGTGAAAATAGAGCCTGCGTTTTCCAGAACAGCCGACTCGATACTCTTCGTATCGCATTTTTTGAGTGCGGCAACGACTTCGGAGGTTCTTGCAAGTGAATCGGCGAGTTGTCGCGCAGTGGTTTCCTTATTTGGTTCGACCGGCGCGTCGGTTTCGAGCAGCAGACGGTCGAGCGGAATCTGTCGCGCGTATTCGCGCCCGCGTTTGGTTGCGAGCATGCGTTTGTTGACGGAAAAATAGCAGCCCGCGCTGCGCGCACGGACAAGCTCATCTGAGGTGCCGCTAAACCAGTGAAAGATGATGGTGGGGGAGCTGGGAGCGTCCTTTAGAAGACCGCTCGACTCCAAAATGTTCAAAGCAGCCCCCGCCGCGTGAACGGCGTGAATGGATAGAGCGCGTCCATGTAGCGGGGACTGCGATAGTGTCTGACAAAGCCGTTCGAATGCCTGCGTCTGGATCCCCTCGGTACCCGCGAAGCGCGGTGAGAAGTCGAGCCCGACCTCGCCAATAAAACGTTCTCGGCTAGCGAGCTCGCAAAGTAGGTCGACCTCGGCGACTCCGCATCGGCCGTCGGCAATCCACCAGGGGTGGAGACCCGCCCCTGCAATGATATTGGGGCTACTGCTGGCGCGTTTATTTGCTGCCGCGAAGCCGCGTGGGTCGACGCCACAATCAAAGAGTTCCAGCCCCATCGTTGCCGCCTCGTGGGCAACGGCGTTCGGGCCGGTCATGAGATCCAAATGACAGTGAGCATCAAAGAGCTGTAACTCCATCGCGGCGAACCTTGCTAGTCCAGGCGCTGGCCGTCGGCGCGAACGCGCTCAGTACCGCGTCCGCTGATCTGGCGAATGACCTCGCCGGCAATCATCTGGCCCATGATGGGCGGCATAAAGCTGGCGGTTCCGAGCTCGGTGCGCTCGTGGATGTTGGAGGGGTCGCGCGGTTGGGTCTTTACCGACTCTTCGCAGCTAAACAGCACATGCAGGCTCTTGATGCCACGTTTTTTGCACTCTTTGCGCATGATGCGGCTCATGGGATCGCGAACCGTTTCGAAGATATCTGCAAAACGCAGGCACTCGGGGTGCAGCTTGTTGGCCCCGCCCATGGAACTCACTAGGCGAATGCCGTGGTCTTGGGCGTACTTGGCAATGGCAAGCTTTGCCGAAATCGTGTCAATGGCATCAATGACGTAGTCGAGTTTGCCATCCGTCTGTTCCAAAACGCTGGCAAAGAAGTCGTCGATGTTATCGCTCAGCAGGTATTCGGTGTGCTTGATGACGGTGGCGGCGGGGTTGATGTCGTGGATCATCGCCTCCATGACATCCACCTTGCGCTTGCCGATGGTGCTGTGGAATGCGATGGCCTGGCGGTTGATGTTGCTGGGCTCGATGACATCCTTATCAAGAATTACGAAGTGTCCAACGCCGCCGCGAGCGAGTGCCTCGCAGCAGTTGGAGCCCACGCCGCCGCAGCCGAGCACCAGCACCGTGGCGTCGGCGAGCTTGTCGAGTGCCTCGCGGCCCATGATGATCTCGAGTTTGGTGTCGCGCGTCTCGACGGGCGCGGCGGCTGCGGTTTCGGTCATAGATATCCTCCGATGGGGAAGTGAAATACACGTTTAGCTATCGCCATTATAGGTATTGTCGCGATTATCGCGATTCCGTTTGGGGCCTGTGGGCCTGTTGAATTAAGGTTGGGATTCGCATAAGATGAAACAGATGGCACCCGTTGCAGCGGGTTAGCCAACTCCGAAACACGTTTATGGCGTGAGAAGTGGCCGTCTTCGCTTTACGCGGGGGCGGCTATTTCA
>CAKUEU010000010.1 GCA_934646865.1 uncultured Collinsella sp.
TCGGCCTCTGCCATGCGACGGCAGCGCTCTCCCAACTGAGCTACGTCCCCAGGACAAGTTGATATTTTACCTACGGCTCGCCAACTGTCAACGCCCAATACCCAGTCTTTTTGGAACGGGGCTTTTTTGACTACTATTTCTTGGGCTGGTTGTGTGAGTAGTCTTTTTGGGACGGGGCTCTTTTAGCTGTCTCGGCCGTCAATCGGCCAACCGTTCGCACTGTCTGCCGAGGTAGCTAAAAGAGCCCCGTCCCAAAAAGACTACTCACAATAGCTACTCCGCGCTGGTAAGGACGCCGGTGGTGTCGAAGGCTGGGGTGAAGCTCTCGTCTACTGCTCCGCCCTCTTGCCAGAACATCGTGGTAAAGCCCAGGTCGTCGGCATGGTCGAGCACTTGCTCGTACTCCTCGCGCTTCACGGCGCGCGCCAGCTCGCCGCCCTGCTCGCGCATGAGCGCATTGGGCGTGTACTGGTTCATGACCGAGATCGGCACGTCGCCCACTGTCTGCCACACCAGGTCCAGCACGCGACACGAATCGTCCGCATGCCCCGGAAGCACCAGGTGGCGCACGATGATACCGCGCTTCATGAGCCCGTCGCCGTCCACCAGCTCTCCCCCGCGGCGCTCAATCTCGCGTGCTATCTGCGCCAGGCCCGAAACGGCGACGCGCGGGTAGTCCTTAATATGAGAGAGCGACTGCGCAAGCCCCGCATCGGCATACTTAAAGTCGGTGAGCCACACGTCGACCAGATCACCCAGGGCCGCAACGGCACTCGCCCGCTCATAGCCACTCGTGTTGTAGACGATCGGAATGGCCAGACCGCGCTCCCGTGCCGCGGCAATCGCAGCCGGCAGCAGATGCGCATAATGCGTCGCCGTCACCAAGTTGATGTTGTTGGCACCCTGGTCCTGCAGCTCCAGCATAATCTCGACCAGGCGCTCGGACGTAATCTCGAGACCGAAATTGCCCGTCGAGATCTCGTGGTTTTGACAGTAGACGCACTTGAGCGGACAGCCGCTAAAGAAAATCGTGCCCGAGCCGGCCTCACCCGAGATGGGCGGCTCCTCCCACATATGGAGCGCCGCGCGAGCGACCTTGAGCGTATCGTCGGCGCCGCACACGCCACGCGCGCCTCCATCGCGTGTCGCACCGCAACGGCGCGGACACAAATGACAGGCGGGCGAAAAAAGTTCGGTCAACGACGTCGACATGAAACCATGCTCCAAAACAACGATTCGGCAGCTCAAACATAAAGGCCCGGACCGCGCAGGCGGCTCCAAGCCCAAGACGCCGTAATCGTCCGACACGATTTTTGTAATGTCAAGACTGGAATCGACAAAGTGCCGCTTTATGATGTAGGTATTCCGCCCCCCGCGGAGCAACTGGGTGAACCGTCGCGTTTATTTAGGGAGCCCACACAGTCGTACCTAGTACAGGTATCCTTCGTTGTTAAGGACGCTGGAACAGTCGATGAGGGCACCCACCTGTTTTAGGTGGGTTCATTTTCGTAACGTGGGGGGTGGTTTTCTTTTGCCGAAAATCATTACCACATCTCAATTACGTTCCGCCAGCATTCCGCAGGCAACATCCTGCCGACGGTGCAATATCTGGTAAGCGCGTGATTATCGACACGCGCAATTCCATACACCCCCTTTGGTCGAGTATCATGGTTCGGCTATGCCCTTTGTGCATGGCACCCTTTTTGACCTTTTCCTTCGACGCTTGGCGGTTTTAGATTCATGGCTTCATCCCCGAGCTACATACCGTACCTATGCGTGGCAGCGGCGGCCTTTATCACGACCTTCCTCACGGTACCCCTGGTCAAGCGCCTGGCGATTAAGCTCGACGCTGTCGACTACCCCTCTAAGCGCCGCATCAACACCAAGCCCATCCCGCGCCTAGGCGGCACAGCGGTCTTTTTGGGCCTGGTCGTTGCGTGCATTGTGCAAATCATGGGCACCTGGTACCTGGGCTGGCCGCCCGTTTTGGTGCCGCACCCGCGTCTGCACATCAGCTACCCCATGCTGGCACTCTCCTTTACCGTGATTTACGCGACCGGCGCCATCGACGACATCTTCCAGCTCAAGCCCAAGCAAAAGCTTGCTGGCCAGGTACTCGCCGCGCTCATCGCCTGCATTGGCGGCCTGCGCATCGGCGTCATCGTCAACCCGTTTGCCCCCGGCGAGATCATGCTCGGCTGGCTCGCCTACCCCATCACCGTGGTCTACCTGGTGGCGTTCACCAACATCATCAACCTCATCGACGGCCTCGACGGTCTGGCGACGGGCATCTGCGACATCGCATCGTTCACCATGTTTTCGATGGCCGTGCTTTCGGGCCGCATCGATGCCGCCGCGCTCTCCATCGCGCTCTTCGGCGCATGCTTGGCCTTTTTGCACTATAACTTCAACCCCGCGAGCATCTTCTTGGGCGATTCGGGGTCGCTGCTGCTGGGCTTTGCGCTGGGCTCCATCTCGCTGCTCAACGTGAGCCGCACCGCCGCGCTCACCTCGCTCATCATCCCGCTCATCGTTGCCGGCGTACCCATCATCGACACGTTCAGCGCCATCGTGCGCCGCAAGCGCGCCCACATTAGCATCGGACAGGCCGACAAGGGTCACATCCACCACCGCCTGATCCAAGAGGGCTACAACCAAAGGCAGGCTGTACTGCTTATCTATGCCTGGTGCATCATGCTTTCGGCCGGCGCCGCTGCTATCAACCAGGTCGAGGTTCCCATGCGCGTGCTCATCTTTACCGTGCTCGCCATTGGCTCGGCGGCCTTCGCCAAGCATCTGCACCTGTTTGAGCCCGTGCTGCGCCACCACTACAACAAGCGCACGCACGAGGACGAGCTGGTGACCCCCGACGACCCCGCCTTTAAGCAGGAGGAGCAGGCAGCCGAGGAACGCAAGGAGGAGCGTCACCACAGGCGCTAGGGTTTGCTGCCGAGGATGTGGCCCGTTAACGCTGGCCGCATCGCGCCCGTGCCGCAACTGCCGCATGGCACTCGCCTTACCAGCCCCTCGCCCACTTACGCCCCACCCCTTTCAATAAACGCGCTATCATCTTGACCAATTCGCATACGTTAGGAGCAATCATGCCAAACGAGAACAGCTACGAAGTCGCGCTGCAGAAGAGCAACGCCATTCGCGAGGGCCTGGCCAAGACGCCCGAGAAGTTCACCATGCTCACCGGCGACCGCCCCACCGGCCGCCTGCACCTGGGCCACTACTTCGGCACCCTCAAGGGCCGCGTGGAGCTGCAGAACATGGGCGCGAAGACCAACGTGCTCATCGCCGACTACCAGGTCATCACCGACCGCGACACCACCGAGCACATCCAGGACAACGTGTACAACATGGTCATGGATTACCTCGCCTGCGGCATCGACCCCGACAAGACCATGATCTACGCGCACTCCGCCGTACCCGCCGCCAACCAGCTCATGCTGCCGTTCCTGTCGCTGGTGTCCGAGGCCGAGCTGGCGCGCAACCCCACGGTCAAGGCCGAGATGGAGGCCTCGGGCCACGAGCTCACCGGCCTTCTGCTCACCTACCCGGTGCATCAGGCCTGCGACATTCTGTTCTGCAAGGGCAACGTCGTGCCCGTCGGTCGCGACCAGTTGCCGCACATCGAGCTCACCCGCACCATCGCCCGCCGCTTTAACAACCGCTACGGCAAGGTGTTCCCTGAGGTCGACGCGCTACTGTCCGAGACCCCGCTGTTGCCCGGCCTGGACGGTCGCAAGATGAGCAAGAGCTACGGCAACGCCATCAATATTTCGATGACCGCCGAGGAGACGGCCAAGCGCATCAAGAAGAGCCAGACCGACTCCGAGCGCATGATCACGTTTGATCCCGTGAATCGCCCCGGCGTGTCCGGCCTGCTTTCGACGGCCGCCATCTGCACCGGCCGTTCCGAGGTCGAGATTGCCGAGGAGATTGGCATGGGCGGCTCCGGTCAGCTCAAGAAGTACGTGACCGAGGCCGTCAACGAGTACTTCGCCCCGATCCGCGAGCGTCGCCAGCGCTACGAGAACGACCTGGACTACGTGAAGGACGTGCTGCACGAGGGCAATCGTCGCGCCAACGAGATCGCCGAGCAGACCCTGGCCGAGGTTCAGGACGCCATGGGCATGGTGTACTAGCCGAGAACAATAAACAGCAGTCAAACAAAACCGCCGCGATGAGCACAATCCTCATTGCGGCGGTTTTGTTTTCTTCAGAGGTCGTTCGCCTAGGTATTCAGCCGCTCGGCAGAACCCCTAAGTTGCAAGCACCCTAAGACTATATTCTGTTAAGCAATGACGCCCTATTGTTTTAACATGCGGCAGCGTTTTGCAGCAGAGCCGACCGACCGGAAGGAGCCCCATGAACTCAGTTGCGTTTTGTACATGCAACGACCGGAAATGCCCGTTTAACCCTGTCAACCACGACAAGGGCTGCACGCCTTGTATCGCCAAGAATCTGCACGAGCACGAGATTCCAACGTGCCTGTTCAACGCGATTTCTCCCGATCGGCTTGAGGCCGATAAAGACGAGTGGTCGTGGCAAGCGTTCGCGCGACATGTAGAGGCGTATCTGGGAAGCAACAGCCCAAGAATCCCCGCGGGCGAAGAGACGCCGCAGGGGCTTACAAAGATCGGTTGCTGCAAGCGGGACTAACAATCAAAGTTTGTGCCGCCCTAAGGCCAAACGTCGGCACCTCATTTTGGGATAACGGACCTGATGTTTTGTCCCATGATTACGGGAAAGCGCCCGCCGGCCATGGCAGCCGACGGGCGCTTTCCCGAAGTACACCGTTGAATCGCACAGAGGGGAGGAATGCGAATCAAACTCAACAGGGCAGGCTTTTTCATCGCCTATTGCCTGCTCCGTTGCTGAAACCAATATAGTTCACCGTGGTTTACTTTTTAGTGGCAATAAGCGCCGCCACACCTTCTCCATAAGTTAACTCAGGTAAACTAAAACCACCACAAAGGGGACTGGCATCTTTGTGGTGGTTTTGACACGAACGAGCCGCTAGAGCCCTGCTGGCCAGCGACAGACGGCCAAGTCGACGTGCATATCGTCCTTAAACGTCACGCCCTCCCCTAGCAAAAGCTCACGTTGAGCATCGGGGCCGCCAAACGCAAAGCCCTCGCAAATGCGGCCATCGGCAAACACCACGCGATGGCAGGGAATCTGACCAGGGCGCGGATTGCTGTGCAGCGCATAGCCCACAAAGCGCGCGCTCCGCGGACGACCGGCGAGCAGCGCCACCTGACCGTAGGTGGCGACCATCCCCTCGGGAATCTGCTCGACTACCTCGTACACCCGCTCAAAAAAGCCCTCAGACGCCATTGCTCGCTCCCTTCCACCCGGAATAGCATAAACCACCACAAAGGTGCCTGTCCCCTTTGTGGTGGTTTATGGCAAGTCGGTTAGTTGGCGGGCTGGAAGAAGGCTACGGCTACGGCGCCGGGGCCTACATGGGTGCCGATGGTGGCGCCGATGGTGTGAACGGGCAGTTCGCCCTCGGTGTGGCCAGCCCACAGTGCCGCGCTGTCCTCGATATACTTCTTGAGCACCGCATCCGAAAGGCCCGTATAGCCGAGCGCCAGCGGCATGGAAAAGTCGATGCCGCCTGCCTTTTCGACCTTCTGGTTGAGCAGGTTGCGTCCGTTCTTGGAACCGCGCGCCTTGCCCAGCTGCACGATCAGACCGTCCTCGGCAGCCACAACGGGCTTTACGTTGAGCAGCGTGCCCACGGCGCCGGCAGCAGCAGACAGGCGACCGCCGCGCACCAGGTACTCCAGCGTCTCGAGCAGACCAATAACCACCACGCGGTCACGGACGGCCTCGACAGCCGCCGCGATCTGGGCCGCGCCCTGGCCCTCGTCCACTAGGCGCAGGGCATACTCGACCAGCACGCGCTCACCCAGGGTAACGTTATTGCTATCAACCACATACACGTCGCCGCCCGGCGCCTCGGCAAGTGCGGTACGGGCGCTCTGATTGGTCCCCGAAAGTTTGGCACCCACGGTAATAATCACCGCCTCGTCGCCGGCCTCACGTGCTTCGGCAATCGCCTGCGAAAAGGCGTACGGGTTGACCTGACCGGTCTTGGGCAGCTCGTCGCGCTCCACGAGCATCTCGTAAAAGCGCTGGTGATCGATGTCGACGCCATCCATATACACATCGGTGCCAAAGGTAACGGACAGCGGCAAGACGGACAGCGCCGGGTGCTCCGCCGGCGACATATCGCTGGCGGAATCGGTAATAATGCGGACGGACATAGCGAATCCTTTCTTGCGCAGGTCTCGCGCAGGGAATTATGACAGCAATGTCCCGGCACGGCGTACGCGCTCAAACGGGACGATGCAGTTCTTGGCTGAAAGCTAGCGCCAGCGCGGCTCTAGATCTCGCGCAGGGTGTTGAGAATCGTGCGCAGCGACGCATACATCTGCTCGCGCTGCTCCACGCCCATAGCCTTACCGGTGGTATCGAGCACCTCGCGAATGATGCGGTCCGCCTCGCTCATGCTCTCGCCGCCTAGAGCGGTCAGGCGCACCGGAGCACGATACTTAACGGCGGCATCGCCCGAATCATCGACCTCGACGTAGCCGCCCTCCTCCAGATGCGCGAGTGTGCGCGAGACGGCGGCACGGGTCACGCCTGCCATGCGAGCCAGGTCAGCACCAGTCAGACCGTCCTTGCTGCGCTCAAGATAGTACAGGCACATAACGTCGGAGCCCTTGAGGCCCAGCCTTGCGCCCTCGGATGTCTTAATGCGCTGGATCTCCTTGTAGAGCCCGCTGATCAGTCCGACAAAGTCCTCGAAACGTGTCTCGTCGTTCTGCTGCATGGGAGACGACCGCCTTTCGCTTGCATGATGCTAACGGGTAAACATCTTAGCCGCACAAGGCAACACCCATACCCAAATATCCCATTTGTTAACCCATCAACATAAAAACCACCACAAAGGGGACAGGCACCTTTGTGGTGGTTTGGGGCATCAATAGGTTCTAGGCGTCGCTACAGCTCCACGCAGGGATTATCGCGCGTCACAAGCGTATTGGTGACAACCGCGGCGCCCAGATAACGCTCAAGCAACTCAGCAAGGCGATCGATCGCAGCCTGGCAATCCCCCATCCGCTCGGGCTCCACGCACTCGATCGCCAAGAAGGCGTCCGCCGAATCGTCGGACAGCGCCGTGCGAACGCCATCGCGCCAGTTCCAGCAACGGCACACAGCGCCCGCATCGTCGATGTAGGCAAGCTCACCGGGAAGCGTCGGGTCGTCCGCATCCTCGCCGAGCGGCAGGAACGCGTCGGCGCCGTCGGTCACCGCCAACCGCAGATCGCCCTCGATAGCATGTAGATCCTCGCCGCCAACGGGCAGCGCGTAGGTCAGCGACACCGTGTTGTAGATGTCCACCGTGGGCGTAATATGGCCAACCGGCTTGCCTTTGAGCACGCGCTTGAGCAGATTCTCGACCGAGCACCGCGCGCCCTTCTTGGTCTTGAATTGACGATATGCCTCGCGCCATGCCTTGACCGGCGCGTTCTCGCTGATGGTGTCGCTCGTCAGGTGACGCTCCGCATCGATGTTGGCGCGGTCGAGCAACGCGGCGATCGCATCCACGTCCTCTTGGGGAATCTGCGCCGCAGGCTTCATGCCCTTTACGACCACAACGCCGATAGCTGCCTGCGGGAACAGCTCCCAAAATGAATCCTCGGCAACAAAACTCTTCATATGTTCTCCCTTCATAGCATGCGCCTTGGTATGGACGCCTAAACAAAAAGCGCCCTTACGACGGCCACCTTCAAAGTCCTACGGTGCCGCCACAAGAGCGCTTACGCTGCCCCCATCCGGAGAAGGGGGCGATATGTCAGGCGTATTGTAGCTCGAATTATCTACACGGGCAAAACCACCACAAAGGTGCCTGTCCCCTTTGTGGTGGTTTACAGGCGAAGTCCCAGCAGGCCGCGGCCGCGATGACGGGCGTCGGCGTGCACCTGAGCGTGCGGACCGGCGGCCTTCACGGACTCGGGCAGGTGCGAGTACTTCTTCTCGAAGTTCTCCTCGAACATCACGGCCAAGTTGTGCGCCGCCTCGTCGTAGCGCGCGGTGCTCTGCCAGTACTGGCGCGGCACCAGGATGCCGTCGGGCACGCCGTGGCACGTGGTGGGAATGTCGACGTTAAAGATGTCGTCGTGCACAAACTCGCTGTCCTCGATGGTGCCGTCGAGGGCGCGCGCGACCAGGGCGCGCGTGTAGGCCAGCTCAATGCGATGACCCACGCCGTAGCCGCCGCCGATCCAGCCGGTGTTGACCAGGTACACGCGCGTGCGACCGTCGGCGATGCGCTCGCCGAGCATCTTGGCGTAGACCATGGGGTCGAGCGGCATAAACGGCTCGCCAAACAGCGAGGAGAACGTGGGCGTGGGCTCGGTGACGCCAACCTCGGTACCGGGGATCTTGGCCGTAAAGCCCGTCACAAAGTGATACATGGCGGCATCGGCCGTCAGGCGCGAGATGGGCGGCAGCACGCCAAAGGCGTCGCAGGTCAGGAACAGCACGACGCTCGGGGTGGTGCCCATGCCCTTGGTCCACGCATTGGGAATGTGCTCCACGGGGTAGGCCACGCGCGTGTTGTGCGTGATGGAGACGTCGTCGTAGTTGGGCTTGCGGTTTTCGTCGAGCACCACGTTTTCGCAGATGGCGCCAAAGCGGACGGCGTTGAAGATCTCGGGCTCGTGGAAGGCGTCCAGGCCTTCGCACTTGGCGTAGCAGCCGCCCTCGATGTTGAAGATGCCCATGTCGGACCAGCCGTGCTCGTCGTCGCCGATCAGCAGGCGCGTGGGGTTGGCCGAAAGCGTGGTCTTGCCGGTGCCGGACAGGCCAAAGAACACGGCGGTCTCGTGCGTGACGGGATCCATGCTGGCCGAGCAGTGCATGGGCAGCACGTCGTCCTCGACGGGCAGCAGGTAGTTCATAACGCTGAAGATGGACTTTTTGATCTCGCCAGAGTAGCCGGTGCCCGCGACCAGGATCACACGCTCTTGGAAGTTGATGACCACAGCAGCACTGGAGTTAAGACCCTTGATCGCAGGGTCGCACTGATAGCCGGGAGCTGCGAGCACGCAAAAGTCCGGCTCGCCGGTGCGCGCGATTTCGCGGGCGAGCGGACGGGCGAGCATCTGCTTAATAAAGAGTGCCTGGCTGGCACGCTCGCAGGCGACGAGCAGGCGGCGCGTGTGGTTACGGTCGGCGCCGGCCATGCCGCGGGTGACGAACACGTCGCGCTCGTTGAGGTAGTCGACGATGCCGGCCTTAATGGCCTCGTAGCTCTCGACGGACAGCGGTCGGTTGACGGCGCCCCAGGCGATCTTGTCGTGCACGTCGGGCGTATCGACGATAAAGCGGTCGTTGGGCGAGCGGCCGGTGCGCTCCCCCGTCTCGATCACAAGCGCGCCGTTGGAGGCCATGCAGCCCTCTTCGCGGCGGATGGCATACTCGACGAGCTCGGCCGCCGGCAGGTCGACCAGCAGGCGAGGCTGGTTCTCGGCGGGATCTTCGACCAACGTAAGACCAAAGTTGGACAGTACTTCTGCAGGGGTAACACCAGGCATGAGGCCTCCTTTAAAAGCGCGTCACGAGGGCGCGCGCTTTACTCACGTAGAGTCCGTTGTACCCGAAGTGCAAAAACGTTTTTGCGGCAACCGCAGAGCATCCCGCCCAACGGTCAAAAATCACAGGTAAGCGTAACCCGGCCTAGTCATTGGGGACGTTCTTAAACGGCTAGTCACTGGGGACACTCTTGCGCGCGATCGGCGCGGTTCGGCCGCGCAACGACCCGGCACTTAGGGACGTTCCTATAGTGCCGGCACAAAAGGAACGTCCCCAGGTGCCGCCCAAATGCCAGGCTGAGGTTGTATTTGATGGCCGCCCGAGAGGCCGTGTGCAAAAAAGGGCAAATATGAGTACTGTTGCCTTTGTTGTCACATATTTTTTCAAGCAAAAAGGGCGCCCTAACGGGATTGGTTCTCGTTAGGGCGCCCTTTTATTGAACATTTGGGGAGATATGGCTGCACTTGCGCTTGCATGACGGGGCGATTAGCCGCCAAATGGATCGAAATCGCTGTTACTAAAGTAGTAGCAGTACTCATATTTGACGTTTTTTGCACACGCCCTATCAAGACGCCCTATCCAAGGATGCCAAACAGCCCCCAGCGAGCGACAACCCGAAGACTGTCCCCAACGACTAATCCTACAGCGGCAGGCCTTGGCCGAGCATGGCGATGGCGCTCATGAGGACCAGCATGCCGGCAGCGTAGGGCAGGACGGCGCCCAGGAGCTCGGCGTCCTTGCCGCGCACGTGGACGGCGGCCAGGCCGATCGCGAGCGTCTGGGGCGAGATCATCTTGCCGGCGGCGACACCCAGGGCATTCAGCGCGACCATCCAGTAGCCACTCACGCCCAGCGCCGTAGCGGCCTGGCTCTGGATGGGGCCAAACAGCATGCCCGAGGACGTGCCCGAACCGGTCACGAACGCACCAACGGCACCGATCCACGGAGCCAGGATCGGGTACAGACCACCGGCGACGGCAATGCAAAATGCGCTGATCGACGAGATCATGCCCGCATAGCCCATCACCTTGGCGCAGCCCAGCACCGAAAGCATCGTGATCACTGTCGGCATCATCTGCTTGACGGTCGCAGCCAGCACCTCGCCCATCAGGCGCGGCGAAGCACCCTGAATCGCGCCGCCGACAAACGCCGCCAGGAAAATCCAGACACCCGGCGTGTTGATCCACGAAAACGTAAGCGTACCGGGGTTCTCGCCGCAATACACCTGCAGGCGGCTCGCAAACGGCGCGAGCGCAGCATGCACGGCGGGCACCAGGTTAGACGTACCCAGCAGCAGCACAAAGATCAGGATGAAGCACGACCAGGCCGAAAGCGCCGACTTAACGGTGAGCTGCTCGCCGGCCTCGATATTCATATGGAAGCGCGCATCCAGGTGGCCGGATTTCTCGGCACGCATGGCAAGCGCTGCGGTCAGCGCGAGCGACACGATGGAGCCCACGACCACGACAAGCTCGGGACCCACAAACATCGCGACAACCAGGGCCGCACCGACAAACGACGCGCCGGAGAGCAGCGCGATACCGGCCACGCCGTGCAGGCGCTCGCCCACACTTGCAACGTTGCCCTGATCATCGGTCACACGACCCGCAACCAGCACGATAAGCAGCGGCATCGCCACAAAGAACGGCGCGAGCTGCACCAGCTGAACGGTCGCCAGGTGCAGCGAGTCCAGGCCGACCAGGCCGGCAACAGACACCGTGGGAATACCGATGGAGCCGTAGGGTGTGGGCACGCCGTTGGCCAGCAGGCAGATGAGCACAGCGGGGACGGCCTCAAAGCCCAGTCCCGCGAGCATGCCAGCGGGAATGGCGACGGCGGTACCAAAGCCGGCCATGCCCTCCATAAAGCCGCCGAAGCACCAGGCAACGAGCAGCGCCAGCAGACGGCGGTCGCTGCTGATGGAGGTGATCATGCTGCCGATCACGTCCATGGCGCCCGTGCGCACGCACAGGTTATACGTAAACACCGCGGCGATAATCACCAGCACAATAGGCCACAGCGCTATCAAAAAGCCCTCGAGCGAGGCCGTGGCGATCTGCGCCGCCGGCAGGTGCCACCACGCAAAGGCGAGTACACACGAAAGAACAAACGAGCCGATGGCGGCTTTCCAGGCTGGCCACTTAAAGCACAGCAGCATCACGACAAGCCAAATGATCGGCACAAGAGCCAGCAAAAATGCGGCGACGTCCATGGGTTAAAGCTCCTTGGTACCGCGTAGGCGGCATCGGGGGTCACAAAACTTCAAAAGGATACCGCACGTTTACCGACAATATCCGACCATCCGCCGATTTTTTGAACAGCCTGTTCAAAAAATCAAAGCGCGCGACGCGGTGACTATACTAGAGCGCAGCAAAAGAAAGGGACCACTATGAGCAGCACGCCCCTCGATATCATTCGCCGCGCCATCGCGCACCGCAAGGGCATTGCCGACCCCACCGTATTGGGCATCGAAGCACCCGGTCAGGGCGGACGCATCGAGAACGGCCTGTTTCCCGCTTCGCATACCGCCGAGGAACTCGCGCGCATCCAGGAGCTGAGCCGGCGCAACGCCGGCGGACCCGACAGTAGTCCAGCCACGCGCCGTCACCGCGAGCGCGACCGGGAACCCGGCCCCGTCCGACGCATGGTCAACGCCCGGTGGAACCGCCTGCTCGGAGCCGTCTACGGCGGAGGTTTCTCCACGCAAGAAGCCGAATACGAAGAGCACGCCACCCGCCGCGATTATCTGTGGAACACGCTGGACACGGCCGTGTGGGGCATGGCGTTTCCCCTGCTCACCATCGTGTCAACACAGCTCGTGGGTGCCGAGGAGGCCGGTAAGTTTTCCATCGCGTTTGTTACCGGTACGCTCATCATGACCGCGTGCAACTACGGCGTGCGCAATTTTCAGGTCTCGGACATCGACGAGAAGACCTCCTTCGCCTCCTACCAACTCAATCGCTTGCTTTGCGGAGCGCTCGCACTGGCATGTGGCCTCATGTACGGCAGCGTCCGCGGCTACGACGCGCAGATGGCCACGATTGGCCTGGGGGTCTATCTCTATAAGGTGATCGACGGCATCGCCGACGTGTACGAGGGCCGCCAGCAGCAGGCCGACAAGCTCTATCTGGCCGGCATGAGCCAAACGCTGCGCTCCGTCGGCGTCCTCGCGGTCTTTAGCGTGGCGCTGTTCCTCACGCGCAGCATGCCCATCGCCGCCATGGCCATGGGAATCGCCGCGATCGCCTCACTCGTGCTGGTCACCGCGCCACTCGCCTTGCTCGAGACCGAAAAATCGCGCCGCGTGAGCCTGCGCGAGATCGCCCGCCTGTTTGCCCAGTGCGCCCCGCTCTTTGGCGCGCTGTTCCTGTTCAACCTTATCGAGAGCATGCCCAAGTTTGTGATGGAAGGCACGCTGGCCTACAAATACCAGCTGTACTTTAATGCCCTGTTCTTTCCGGCGCAGGCTATTTTGCTGAGCATTGGATTTGTCTATAAACCGCAGCTCCTGCACCTGTCGAACATTTGAGCCAACCCGCGCAAGCGTCGCCGTTTTGACTTGATTATTGTTGCCGTCATGGCGCTCATCGTGGTCATTACCGGCCTGTGCGCCGCATTTATGGCGGGCCCCGGCATCCCCATCATGAACGCCATGTACGGCCTGAACTTTGAGCGCTATCGCACGCTGGCACTGCTGATGGTTGTCGCCGGCGGCGTCACCGCGGCCATCGACTTTATCTACGCCATCATCACGGTGCTGCGCCACACCGGCGACGTCACCAAGATCTACCTGATCTGCTTTGCCGTGAGCGTGGTGCTCCCGGTGATCCTGATCAACCTGCTAGGCATGACGGGCGCCGTCGTGAGCTACCTGGCAGTCATGGCGCTGCTACTGGTGCTGTTGATTATCGAGTACACCCACATCCGCCAACGCATCGAACGAGCCCGCAACCCGTACGGGGCATAGCCAGCACGATGGGGGGTGGAAATCGCAGTCTAATACTTTTCCCGAAAAGTGAACGACCTTATTTGGACCCCCGAAGCATCGACACTTTTTGGACTCTGTTTCCTGCGGGTTTACTAAGTTTTTCCTGCGGTTTTGCTGGCGAAAAATGCAGATGCTTCGGGGGTCCGATTTCACTCGTTCACTTCTCTGGAAAAGTATTAGACCTCAATCCGTGGGGTGGGGGCGGTAGCTAATTTGGGACGGGGCTTTTTTAGCTACCCCAGCTGCCAATCGGCCAAACCGGCACCTTATCGCCCGGGGCAGCTAAAAAAGCCCCGTCCCAAATTAGCTACCCTTTGCACCGATTACTCGCCCGGTTTGATGTTCGCGTAGAACTCGGCACCGTCATCCAAGCGCAGGATGCCGACGCGGCCGAACTCGGAGCCGGTGGCAGCGGCACAGTCGATGTCGATGCGATCGGGCACGCCGGCGGTATCCTCGCCGCCCAGGCGCACAATCTGCCCGCGGCCCGATTCCTCGTCGAGTCCCGCCAGGCCACCCACCTCGCAATAGCGCCCAAGCGAAACCGTTGGCGTGTGGCCGCTCACCACGACCGGGCCCTTGCCCTCGGCGGAAAGCAGCCCCGTCGGCACATCCCAATAGCCGTGACGAATCCACAGCAGGTCTTCGGACGACTGCACCGCCAGCATCTGCTTTAGCAGCTCCCGGTCGGCATCAACCGCTCCGGCGCCATCGGCACAATCCACGCCATGCTCAAGCAAAAACGCCCGCGCGGCCTCCATCTCAATACCGGCATGAACCAGCAGATACGGGCGCTCATCGGTCTCTGCCACCGCATAGAGAGGCAACCCCGCCATCCAGCGCACGAGCTCCTCGTACGCCGCAAATTCCATGTCGTTGAGCTGTTCGCGCGTCGTCCAGCCGCCGTTGATATCCCAGGTCTCCGCATCGAGCGGATCCTGGCCAATGATGGCGTCGAGCATAATCTGCTCGTGATTGCCTTTGAGCACATGAGCGTTGGGCAGTGAGCGAACTAGATTAATAACTCCAACCGGATCGGGCCCGCGATCGATCATATCGCCCAGCACGTACAACGTGTCGTCGGACGTCAGTGAGATCTTGGACAGAGCCTCGTCAAGCGCACGCACGTGTCCGTGAGCATCGGATGTCACATAGATCGCCATGGAACGCCTTTCCCTACCTTGCTACCGAAGTCGGAGTCGCATCTAAAACTTCAAGTTGAACTTAAACGTTACCCATTGTACTCCGTCGCACTAAAGCTGGAAAGAGTTGCATACCGCCAGCAATCACCAAAGGAATCCGAGGCGACCATGTATTGCCGTCCGCACCGCGACACCAGGCCAACGACCAACATGCACCGCCAGCCCCGGCGCCCCGACCAGCACCGCTCGCGTCGCAGCCACGTGTCGAAAATGCGAACGCCAGCGCCTCAACCCCATCAACCCACCATCTTTGGGTACAAATAACCGCAGACAACTGACCGTGCCACGCCAACCACCCAGGAGCGGACACCATCCATGAACCAGATTCTTCTCTTTATCGGCCTCGTCATTATTCTGTGCCTGACCATCAAACCCGTCGGCAAAAAGCTCCCCTTCCCCACCCTGCTCATCTTTATCGCGCTCGGCATGCTGCTGGGCGTCAACGGACCGGCGCACATCGACTTTAGCGACTACGCGCTCACCGAGACCGTCTGCAGCACGGCGCTGCTGTTCATCATGTTCTACGGCGGCTTTAACACCAACATCGACCGCGCCAAGCCCGTCGCCGTGCCCGCGGTGCTACTGAGCACGCTCGGCGTCGTCGTCACCGCCGGCATTACTGGCGCGTTTGCGCACTTTGTACTAGGTTTCGACTGGATCGGCGGCCTGCTGCTGGGATCGGTCGTAGCGTCGACCGATGCGGCGAGCGTCTTTAGCGTGCTGCGCGAGCACAGCCTGTCGCTGAGGGGTGGCACTGACTCGCTGCTCGAGGTCGAATCGGGTTCCAACGACCCCGTCGCCTACATGCTCACCGCGGTGCTCGCGACCCTCGCGGCCGGCGGCGACATCAACATCCCCGTGCTGCTGGCCAAGCAGATCATCTTGGGCGTGGGGCTGGGCCTTGTCATCGGCTGGGCGGCGGGCCGCTTGATCGAGCGCGCACACGCAACAGCCGAGGGCGCGCAGACCATCTTTCTGTTCGCCGTGGCGATCGTCGCCTACGCGCTGCCGAGCTACCTGGGCGGCAACGGCTTTTTGGCCGTGTACCTGGCCGGCATCGTGCTGGGTGCGAGCGACATCACCGGCAAGGTCGAGCTGGCACACTTCTTCGACACCCTCACCGAGATGGCCGAGATGACGATCTTCTTCTTGCTCGGCTTGCTCGTGACGCCCGCCCGCCTGCCGCAAATGCTGCTGCCGGGCCTGGCACTCATGGCGTTTATGCTCTTTGTGAGCCGTCCCATCGCCGTCGGCCTGCTCCTAGCGCCCTTTAAGACGAACCCTCGCCAGGTGGCACTCGTAAGCTGGGCGGGCCTGCGCGGTGCCGCGTCGGTCGTCTTTAGCCTCTTTGCCGTGGTGACCGGCGTTCCCGGTGGCCACGACCTGTTTGACCTGGTGTTTGTGATCGCCGTGTCGAGCATTGTGGTGCAGGGCTCGCTGCTGCCGGCGGTAGCGAAAAAGCTCGATATGATCGATGCGGAAGGCGACGTGCGCCGCACCTTTAACGATTACCGCGACGAAGACGGCATGTCGTTCGTTAAGCTCAAGGTGGGCGCGGGACATCCGTTTGCCGGGCGCTCGCTTGCCGATATTGGCAGCGCTACGAACATGCTTGTGGTCCTGGTGCTGCGCGACGGAGCGCACCCGGTGTTGCCCAATGGCGACACCGTGATCGAGGAAGGCGACCTGTTAGTGATGGCCGCGCCAACGTTCGAAGAGCGTGCCGAGGTTACGCTGCGCGAGGTCACCGTAACGCCCCACGGACGCCTGGCCGGCCAGCGCCTGCGCGACGTGCCGCAGGGCAAGCACCCGTTTATCGTCGTGATGCTCAAGCGCGACGGCCAAACGATTATCCCCGACGGCAACACCCTCATATACGCCGGCGACGAAGCCGTCATCGCCACGCTAGCGTCGTAGCTGCCCCCGCCGCCTCCTAAGTTGCGGTGAAATAGGGACTGAATAGGCCTTCTAGCAGCCTAAACAGTCCCTATTTCACCGCAACTTATTGAGGAGACTTCTCCTTCCCCCATGTAACAACCCTGTAAATCATAGCGGCGCACTCGGGTTTT
This sequence comes from uncultured Collinsella sp., assembly GCA_934646865.1. GTDB lineage: Bacteria > Actinomycetota > Coriobacteriia > Coriobacteriales > Coriobacteriaceae > Collinsella. The sequence goes on from CAKUEU010000010.1 coordinate 16,878, forward strand.
GCTGTGATGCGGTCGCGCCCGGTGCTGCACTGTGCTAAAGTATCCCGAACGTTCAAACGACTACGAGGGGGACCTAGAAGATGGCACGTGTGCACAACTTCTCAGCAGGCCCGGCCGCACTGCCCACCAGCGTGCTCGCCGAGATCGCCGACGAGATGATGGACTACCGCGGTTGCGGCATGTCCGTGCTCGAGATGAGTCATCGATCTAGTATGTACCAGCAGATCATCGACGACGCCGAGGCAACCCTGCGCCGACTGCTGAGCATCCCCGACAACTACCGCGTCCTGTTTTTACAGGGCGGCGCCACGCTGCAGTTTGCGGGCATCCCGATGAACCTCATGCGCCGCGGCCGCGCCGGCTACGTCGTGACCGGCAACTTTGCCAACAAGGCATACAAGGAGGCCGCCAAGTACGGCGAGGCCGTGCTGCTCGCGAGCTCCGAGGACACCAACTTCGACCGCATTCCCAACATGGCCGACATCAACGCGCGCATTGCCGCCGAGGCCGCGGGCGACGGGCTCGACTATGTCTACATCTGCCAGAACAACACCATCTTTGGCACCATGTTCCACGAGCTGCCCGATTGCGGCGACGTGCCGCTGGTCGCCGATGTCTCGAGCTGTTTCCTGTCGCAGCCGCTCGACGTTGAACGCTACGGACTCATCTACGCCGGCGCGCAAAAAAACGCCGGCGCCGCGGGCGTCACCGTGGTCATCGTGCGCGACGACCTGATCGCCGATGGCCCGGCCTTTGCGCAGACGCCGCAGTACATGGACCTTAAGACCCAAGCCGCCAAGGGCTCCATGCTCAACACGCCCAACACCTTTGGCATCTACGTGTGCGGCAAAGTGTTCCGCTGGGTCGAGCAGACCGGCGGGCTTGCCGCCATGGCCGAGCGCAACTGGGCCAAGGCCAACCTGCTCTACGACCTACTCGAGAACAGCGAACTGTTCCACGGCACCACGCAGGCAGACAGCCGCTCCATCGCCAACGTCACGTTCCGCACCGGCGACGCCGGGCTCGACGCCGCCTTTGTCGCGGGCGCGGCCGAGCACCAGATTCAAAACGTCAAGGGCCATCGCCTCGTCGGCGGCATGCGCGCCAGCGTGTACAACGCCGTCACCATGGAGGACGTACAGGCGCTGGCAACGTACATGAAGGACTTCGAAGCGCAGCATAGTTTGAGTCCGCGATCTAACTAGCCCGCAACACGCGGGCCGACCAGCCACCTCAGACCACCTGTTTACATCAAAACCTGCTAAGGAGTTTTTTCCATGCGCAAGATTAAGACCATCGACGACATCACCAAAGACGGCAAAGTCGAGTTTGGCGAGGGCTACGAGTTTGTGGACACCGCCGAGGAGGCCGACGCCATCCTGATGCGCTCGACCGACCTGCACGGCTACGAGCTGCCCGAGGGCATCCGCGCCATCGCCCGCTGCGGCGCCGGCGTCAACAACATCCCCGTCGAGGAGTACGCCAAGAAGGGCGTCGTCGTCTTTAACTCCCCCGGCGCCAACAGCAACGCCGTCAAGGAGCTCGTCCTGGGCATGCTGGTGCTTTCGAGCCGCGGCGTGGTGCAGTCGATGAACTGGGTACGCGACAACGCCGACGACCCCGAGATTCAGGTCGACGCCGAGAAGGCCAAGAAGGCCTTTGTGGGCCGCGAGCTCAAGGGCAAGCGCATCGGCGTCATCGGCCTGGGCAACGTGGGCTCCAAGGTCGCCAACGCCTGCGTCGATCTGGGCATGGACGTCTACGGCTACGATCCGTTCATTTCCGTCGAGCACGCGTGGGTGCTGAGCCGCGAGGTGCAGCGCGTGGGCACGCTCGAGGACCTGTGCCGCGGCTGCGACTACCTCACCGTGCATGTGCCCAGCAAGGCAGACACCATCGGCATGATTAGCACCGAGCAGATTAACCTGCTGGCACCAAACGCCGTGCTCATCAACTACGCGCGCGAGACCATCGTTGACGAGGACGCCGTCGATGCCGCCCTACGCGAGGGCAAGCTGAGCTGGTTTAGCTGCGACTTTGCCACGCCCAAGACCGTCAAGATGCCCAACACGTTTATCACCACGCACTCGGGCGCCGGCACCGGCGAGGCCGAGGCCAACTGCGCCGACATGGCCATCAGCGAGCTCAAGGATTACCTGGAGAACGGCAACATCGCGCACAGCGTCAACTACCCCGCCTGCAGCATGGGCAAGGCGCGCGCCGCAAGCCGCATCGCCTGCCTGCACGCCAACGTGCCCAACATGATCGGTCAGATCACGGCCATCTTGGCCAAGGACAACGCCAACGTGCAGCGCATGACCAACGAGTCCGCCGGCGAGAACGCCTACACCATGTTCGACACCGACGAGCACCTGGACACCAGCACCATCGAGGCGCTCAAGCAGATTCCGTCGATGTACCGCGTGCGCGTGATCAAATAGCGCCGACACCAAGCCCGCCAGTCGGGCCATAAAGCCCATTCGGCCCCCGTTTTCACGAAACGGGGGCCGATTTTGTTGCTTACGGGCGGCTTTAAAATGCTAGCCAAAACAGGTTTTTTCGGATAATAGACAGTGGGACCCAAGTCGCTAAGCACACCCGCATTGATAAACAGTTTCATCAGGGGTTTTAGCAGGTATAAATCGATCACTATATGCCATCTTCAAGTTGACTGTCTATTTTCCGAAACAACTTGTTCTGGGCAACATTTTTAAGCCCCTCCAAGGCAAAACTGAAGCCTTTTCGCGACCAAAACTCTAGCTCGCGCGACCGTTTTCCGCCCGCGCGACTACATGCTCGCCCAATCGATGAAAATCTCCTCACGAAGCCGCCGTTCGAGCCCCTGCTGCCGCGGCGTCTTGTCTTTCAACGGCACATCGAGATAGGACATGATGAGCTCCATCACCACGCGGAAGGCATCGGAGTCGGCCAGCTGACCATAGGTCAACAGAACGACGGGATATCCCATCGCTTGCAGGGCCGTCGTTCGATCTGAGTCCGAGATCTTGGATTCTATGGATCCGTGAATGGATTTACCTTGACATTCAACCAGGCACTCTCGGCTGCCGTCCTTATTTGACAGCAGGATATCGGCATATCGCCTATCAATCCCCGAAATCAGGCGGGCACTTCGCGTCATGCGAATCTCAACGTTATTGGTAAGGTGCAGCCCTTCGCCGCCGCGCAATCTCGAAAGACCAAACAGCATCGAAGCCTGGACCTCGAGCGGCGATGCCGCCACTCCCGTAATGCATTTCGCGGCACGTGTGAACGATTTAGCGCCGCGGAGCCCTCGGATCTTATCGACGTACTCTGCAAGTTCAGAGAGCTCGATCAAGGGAGGTCGTTTCCATAAGTCCGTTGGATTCCCATCGACATCCTTTACGTTTTCCCAGCCCAACCGCGCGTCACCCCACCGGTCCCCATATGCTTGCACCAGCGCCGACTTAACCTGGGGCGCAATCTTGCACACGGCAAAGGTGCCGCACATCTCATACATGCACATGATTAGACGCTCGTTTGAGACCGAGGAAGCCAGGGTCAACAGGGTAAAGAGTGGGGACGCAACATCGAGGCCAAACTCCGTCTGCTGCACGGAGCCAAACGGCCTCTCCCCGTTCCAGACATGCCTGACAATGCGATCGCCCTTACGCCCGCAGCCGCCCCGCGCCAACACGTGCAACGGGGTGCGCAGGAAATGCGTGACGAGCGGATGCTCGCAAAGGCGCTCCCTTCGCGGATCGTCCACAGAATCGGGCAGGTCCGGCATTATCGCCAAAACCTGTGGAGGTATCCGGTGATACCGAAAGGCAGATATGTCGCAGAGCATGTCGTCCATGAAGGGTACGTACCCACTGCGTCGTTTGTGAACCCGCTCGGACGGCAAACGCGATGGCTCGGCCTGCGAACGGTAAATACTGCCACGCACACGTCGCGGACCTCTCGGGAGGCTTACAATCGGTTTGGAAAGCAAACTGATTGTGAGGTTGCATATGGTTGATGGGGACTTTGCTTGGCGGCTTGCGCAGGAGCTTGTGCGAATCGATAGCTCGGATCCGGGTGCATACGAGGGCGAGATTGAGCAGTATATCAAAGGGCTGATCGAGTCGCAGATCGCTGTGCTCGATTGCCCGGCGCTGGATGCAGTGCAAGTCGAGGAGCTTGAGGTGCTTCCAGGACGACGCAATCTCATGGTCACCGTGCCCGGCTTGAGCAACGAGCCGCGGCTCGTCTATATCTGTCATATGGATACCGTCACCTTGGGCGAGGGGTGGGATGCGGATACCCCGCCGCTCGGGGCGACCGTTCGCGACGACAAGCTCTATGGCCGTGGCGCCTGCGATATGAAGGGCGGCTTGGCCTGTGCCATTGCCGCACTGGTCCATACGCTCGAGCGCGTGGCGGCGGGCGAAGGGCTTCCCCGCCGCGGTTTTTCACTCATCTGCTCGGTCGACGAAGAGGACTTTATGCGCGGCTCCGAGGCCGCAATTGCCGCCGGCTGGGTCGGCTCGCGCGAATGGGTGCTGGACACCGAGCCCACCGACGGACAGATCCAGGTGGCGCACAAGGGGCGCACGTGGTTCGAGATCGAGATGGCCGGCGTCACGGCGCACGCGAGCCAGCCATGGAAGGGCGTGGATGCCGTCGCCGCCATGGCCGAGGTCGTCTGCTCGCTTCATCACGCGTTTGCGGAGCTGCCCGTGCATGATGAGCTGGGGCCTTCGACTATCACGTTTGGCCAGATCGAGGGCGGGTATCGCCCCTACGTCGTACCCGACCACGCCAAGACCTGGGTTGACATGCGCCTAACGCCGGCGACCGACACGCCCGCCGCGACCGATATGGTTGAGCGGGCTATTGCCGCTGCCGAGGGCGCCGTTCCCGGCTGCCATGGCAGCTATACCTTGACAGGCGACCGCCCCGCCATCGAGCGCAACCCGGGCTCTCCCCTTCTGGCGGCGCTCAAGCGCGCGGCAGACGACGTGACGGGCGTGGACACGGCCGTCGGCTTCTTTACCGGCTACACTGACACCGCCGTCATCGCAGGCAAGACGGGCAACCGCAACTGCATGAGCTACGGCCCCGGTTCGCTGGCGCTCGCCCATAAGCCGAACGAGTACGTACCCCACGCCGAAATCGTCCACTGTCAGCAGGTGCTGATCGCGCTCGCCGATAACGCGCTCTGGGACGCGAGCGGCCAAGTTGGGGCATAATAAGCCGCGAACAAACCGACTCACACGTTAGGACCGCCCATGAAAGCACTTCCGTTTCCCTGCATCCGCCCGGCTCAGGACCGCGTGCTCGAGGCGCTACCGCAGATGGGCGGCATCCTGAGCGGCAACGATGCCTTGCGCGGCGCCATTGCCGATGGCCTGATGCTCAAGGATCCGGGTGCGGCGTACTACGTGTACGAATGCCCGGGAGAGCCGGGGCGCGCGACGGGCGTCGTGGCGATTTGCCCGATGAGTGTGCTTGCGGGCGACGAGGTCGATGCCGGCACCGACGCGGCAGCCGCTGCGCGTGCGATCGCCGAGCTCAAAGTTCAGCCTCGCCCCGTGTCTCTCGCCTACGAAGCCTCGCCCGTTATGGATATCATCCTGGGCGCCGCCAAAGAGGGCGCGTCGCTCTACGCCGTCACCGATCCCGCGGGCATCACGCACCGCGCGTGGGAGGTCAAGCGCGAGGACGCCGTCGGAGCCATCCGCGCCATGCTCGATCAGGCACCGGAGCCGACGCTGGCCGACGACCCGGCCTACGCCGCCGCTCTGACCGGGGCGTCGCAACTCCTGGCCGACGAGGCCCGCGCCGCCGGAACGTATACGGGCAAGGAGCCGTTCAACTTTACCGTGGCCGCACTCTTCCCCGCCGCACAGGTCAGTGGCGCCGCGCCGCAGGTACCGATGGGCCTGCTCACCCACCAGGTCGCGCGGTTCTAACGCTACCCGCGCTGCGGACCGGCTGCCGCCACGAGCGGCTCCAGCCCCAGCTCGCGCGCGTAATCCTCTTGTGTAAAGATCTCAACCAGTTCAAACGTGCTGGTCGCATCGTCAAACGCAAAATGCAACACGGAGCAGTTGCCCGGAACGCGATCGCGCTCGTCTGCCGCCGCGCCCTTCACGTGGTCCATGAACTCCTTGATGGCCGAGCCGTGGCTTATCGCCAGCACGCACGCATGGTCCGAGCGCTGCATAAGCTCGGTTAGCGTCGCGACCATGCGCTCACGCACCTGCATCTGGCCCTCGCCGCCAAACTGACAATAGAAGTCGCGCCACGGGCGCTCGGGCATGAGCATTACACGCTCGGCCTCAAAGTCGCCAAAGAACCACTCGCGCAGGCCGTCAAGGCGCTCGTAGGCAAGGCCCGGCCACAGGTTGGCGATAGTCTGCTCGGTGCGATGCAGCGTCGAGGTGTAGGCGTGGTCGGGCTCAATGCCGCGCGCACGCAAAAACATGCCGGCGCGCGCCGCCTGTTCGCAACCCAGCTGCGTTAGCGGCGAGTCGCTCCAGCCCTGAATAATGCGTTTGAGGTTAAATATCGTCTGCCCATGACGGACCAGATACAGGTCTTTATTCATAGGGGTCCTTTCATTCGTTACCAATCAAGGAGCGAAAACGCCCCGTCGCAATAGCCAAAATGAAGCACGGCGCCGTTGTCGGGCTGCGCCCCACCGCCGGCCACGTACTCAAGAAACTCCTGGCAGGCGGAACCGTGGGAGACTGCCAACACGCAGTTGTGCTGCGGCCGGGCCATAATACGGGACAGCGCCGCGACCATACGCGCCCGGAGCTGCGCTTCCGACTCGCCGCCAAACGCGACCGGATAATCGCCCCAGGGCTGCGGCGGCATATCGCGATTTGATGTACCCTCCAGCAAGCCCAAATGCCACTCGCGCAGGTCATCGACCAGCTCTATGGAACGACCCTCGCCAATGATTAGCTCAGCCGTACGCCGCGCCCGGCCCAACGGGGAGGAATACACATGATCAAAGGTCACGCCACGCGCCTCAAACGCCGCGCGCGTCGCCAGCGCCTGCTCGCGCCCGCGCGCCGTAAGCGGCGAATCGTGCCAGCCCTGCAAAATGTTCTGCACATTGAGTTCAGTCTGCCCATGCCGCACCAAATACAGATCGGCCACACGCCCTCCCCTCGTACCACCACAAAGGGGACAGGCACCTTTTTGGTGGTTTTGCCGCCTGATCGCGCCGCGGCGACGCTCGGCTACACCAGTACGTCGGCGAACGGGCGCTTGGGTACGTGGTGCACCTGCGCATCGTCACGCCAGTAATTAATTGAGCCGTCGGGGTTGGAATCGATCGCGTCGATCACCTGCGTCTCGGCCGGCACGCCAAACGCCATGATCAGCTTGAGCTCATACTTGTCGTTATCGAGCCCCATGGCATCGATCGCATGGGGCGTAAAGGCCTTGAACATGCAGGCTGCCACCTCGGGCGTGGCGCTGCGGGCGGCGAGCATCATCGTCTGCGCGGCAATGCCCGTGTCGACCTCGGTAATGGGAGCGGCGGGCTTGCCCGGAACGGCGCGCTCGGCCAGAATCGCGATGTAGCCGGTCGGGCGCTCGCTCTCATCGGGGCCCGGCCAATCCTTGAGCGCGCCAGCCCATGCGAGCTCGTCAAACACGCGCGCGCAGTCCTCGACACCGCTCACCACATGAAAACGCAGACGCTGAGCATTGGCGCCGCAGGGAGCCAGGTGCGCCAACTCCGCGAGCTCGAGCAAAAACTCGCGCGGCACGCGCATGGACTCGTCAAAGCGGCGGCACGTGCGGGCGCGACGGACCAGCGCATCAAACGCTTCCAGACCGAGCTTTTCGCAACCCTGCTTTGCCATCGACTCGGCGCTCGACGGCGCCGCGGGAACTGCTTCGTTCATAGGGACCCCCAATAACAGCCAATTGTTCTTAGGAAAATCTAACCTAAAACGTAGACAATAACGTTCAGCGACGCAATGTTCCACAACTGTTGAATAGTCCCCATCCAAACGGGAACAAAGGTAACAATTCGGGAATGTGGGGCGGCAATTCGCCCTTCCCGCCACATGCAGTGGCGCCCTTGGGCGATACTTGTTGCAGTACTTTTGGCGTACGCCGCACGGAAAGCAATGAACGCGACGTGCACCGCACGGAAAGGAGACATCATGGGCATCTTTAAGAACGATGACCAAAAATCGAGTCAGTTTGGATTTGACGAGAAGAGCATGGCGGGCAAGGCCGTCAAGGCCGTGCGTTGGATCTACGCCATCACCGGCGTCATCGCACTCCTCGCCGGCATCGCACTGCTTTTTGCACCCGCCAAATCCCTCGTCTTTTTGACGACCGTCCTGGGCTTTTACTTTGTAATCACCGCCGCCATCAGGCTGTTTACCGCTATTTTCGAGCCGCTGCTACCTACCGGCTGGCGCGTGACGAGCATCATCTCCAACCTGCTCATCATCCTGGGCGGTGTGATAATCCTGCGCAACCAGGCCTTCTCGACCGCGACCCTCACCACGCTCGTGGTGGTCGTTGCCGGCTTTGGCTGGATCGTCGAGGGCGTCATGTCGATTCTGGAGTCCGAACTTTCGTCCAACCGCGCCCTCGCCATCCTGAGTGGTGCGCTCTCCATCATCGCCGGCATGTTCGTGTTTATCTATCCGCTGTGGTCGGCCAAGATGCTCGTCATCTTTAGCGGCGCTGCGCTGCTAGTGTTTGGCGTGACGCTGATTATTCGCGCCATTCAATTTGGCAAACTGGTGCACTAGATGCCGCGAACCCTTTTTATTGACGCTGACGCCTGCCCGGTCACGCGCGAGTCGATCGACTGCGCGCGACGGGCGGGCGTCGCCGTTGTTATCGCCGGCAACAGCACGCAGAACCTGGAACGTCACATTCGCCGCGACGATCCGCGCGATGCCGAGCACGCACGACGCGGCTTTTGGGTCTCGACGCTTGACGTGAGCGTGGGCGCCGATAGCGCCGACTTTGCCATTGTCGAGCGCCTGCGGGCGGGCGATGTGGTCGTGACGCAGGACATTGGCCTGGCGAGCATGGTGCTCGGGCGCGATGCCGCCGCCATCGGCGTGCGCGGGCGCGTCTACGACAAGGCAACTATCGACATGCAGCTGTTTATCCGTCACGAGGAAAAGAAAGTGCGCCGCGCCGGCGGTCGCACCCGAGGGCCAGCAGCCTTCACCAGCGAGGACCGAGCTCACTTTAAGCGTAACCTCACCGAGCTGCTGCGCTAAAGCAAAAGGGTAGATTTTTGGGACATGCCCAGAAATCTACCCTTTTGCTTTTAGGCACGGAGAATGCGCAGGTCACGAGGGCAGATTTTAAGGCATGTCCCAAAAATCTACTTAGAGACCAAAGGCGGACAGGACGAGGCCCCAACCGGCGCCGATGACGTACATCATGACTAGGAACAGGGCGTTTTCGCGGGCGCTGCGGTTGGTGCGGAACAGCACCAGGTAGCCCACACCGGCGGAAATGAGCGTTCCGGCGAGCATCGGGGCCAGCTGCAGCGCACCTTCGAGGTACAGCTGTGTAATGACGACGCTGGCAGAGCAGTTGGGGATCAGACCAACAAGTGCCGAGCCCAGAACAGCGAGTGTCTCATTACCGCGCAGAAACTGCTCGATCGCAGATTCGCCAAAGGTCTCGAGCACGGCGACCAAGATCAGCGTCACCAGGAAAATGAACACCGATACCTGCACGGTGTGCGAGATCGCGCTGCGGATGATCGACAGGACGGGCGCGCCCTCGTGGGAATGCGAGTGACCGTGATCGTGGTGGTGACCATGCTCATCCACGTGATCGTGCCCATGGGCATGCCCGTGCTCACCCTCATCCTCGTCGCAGCCGCAATGATCACGCTCGCACAGCTCGTGGATATGGTCGGCGCTCACGCCTGCCTCGGCCACCTCGTCGATAATGTCGCCGCCGGTGTGGTCATCGTGCGCGCAGTTCACGTGGGCCGGATTGGCCGCGGTTCCCAGCACGGTTCGACGAATCGCGGCATGCGCGCGGGCGTTACGGCGCAACCCGCGAATGGCGGCGTCCACGATAAAGCCTGTGACCAGCGCGATCAGTGCCTTCGATGCCAGCAGCATCGCCATGGCCTGCACGGGAACTTGCTCGGCAAGCAACAGCGGCAGCATCTCGTCGGAGGTCGAAAGGAACACCGCCACCAGCGTGCCCAGCGTCACGACACGGCCGGCGTACAGCGTGGCCGCCATGGCCGAAAAACCGCACTGCGGCACGATGCCCAGCAGCGAACCGACAACCGGACCCGCGGCACCGGCGCGCTTGATGGCGCCATTGACGCGGTCGCCCGCAACGTGCTCAAGAGTCTCGAGCGCAAGATACGTCACCAACAAAAACGGCACCAGCGAGAGCGTGTCTTTACCGGCGTCGAGCAGAATATCTATCAGTAAATCCATGACGGATGGAACCTTTCGTGTCTTTCGGCAGCATTGTAAAAGTCCTAGCGGTCAACTAGGGTATTGTAGTTGTCCTAGGCGCGGTGCCAATAGTTGCCCATGGTAAACTATCATCTCGCCATAACTCAGTAACCCCAAGCCGCGCGACGCGGCCCATCCAAGGAGCAGCATATGAACGTTTCGCAAGCACTTGAATACGAGCGCCAGCCGTTTATCCCCATGTTTATCTATGGCGATCACGGCGCCATGGAGTCCGAGCGCCAAAAGGGCGAGGAGGCCCTCAAGGTGCTCGAGACCGAGTACTTTACCGCCGAGGGCGACCCCGGCTTCGATTTTGCCACCGTGCGCGACCTGGCCGACCGCAACCGCGACCTGTGCGACCAGATCGGCGAGGCGCGTCTGCGTAACGTGACGCCCGCGACGCTTTCGCGCGGCCTGTCCGATGCCGACACCTGCGCCGCCATCGGCAAGATGCAGAAGCGCACCGCGGCGTCCGTCATGCGCGAGATCCGCGGCGACCGCGACGCGCTCGGCGTGGCGTATGCCCGCAAGCCCATCCAGGGCACGGTGCTGGGCATCGACATCGAAACCACCGGTCGCGCGCCCGAGCGCGGCTACATCATCAACGTGGGCTGGGAGATCATGGACCTCACCAGCGACGCCGTCCCGCACGACGCCGAGGCGCACTACTGCGGCCTGCCCGATACCTATCGGGGCGAGGACGTGCCACTGTCGAATATCCACCATATCACCTGGGACGACATCGACGGCAAAAAGCCGTTCCGCGAGAACAAGGAGCTACAAAAGCAGCTGCTCAAGCTCATGAAAAAGTATCCGTACATGGCGCACAACGCCGCCTTCGAGGACAGCTGGTTCAAGATTCACCTTGACGGCTACGCCGAGGCGCGCCGCGCCGGCAAGATCATCGTCATCGACTCGCGCCAGATCTGCCGCAGTCTGGACGCCGACGTGCGCTCGCTCCCCCGCGAATCCGCGCCCGCCGCGCTCGAGAACTGGGCACGCCGCCGCGGCACCCTCGCCGCCGACGCCAACGAGCAGCACCTGGGCCTGGACGACACCGACCTCATGCTCCGAACCGTCCAAGCCGAGTTCAACCTCAAGAACCTGTTCGCAAAATAGCGAGGCGGATCGTCGTAGCCCCGTAACAGCGCAGAACATACCGCAGCAAACCAAATGAATGCTCAGGATGCGGGACGCGACCCTTCGGCTGCGTCCCGCATTGCATTCACACAGCAAAGAACACCCTCCCCAGCCAACTTTGCATATGGCCACCAACATTTTTCGAGTTATTCGGCCAGTTAAACCACAGCAAGGGACTATTAAGCCGTAATTGAGTGCCTCAGCCTCCCTGATTTCACAACCGAGTCCCATTAATCGACCCGAATCAATACAAAGAGGGCATTTCGGTAACGTCATTCGCGCAGCAAGAGGCCGAATAACTCAAAAATTGTTGTTGACGCATTAGAGGAACCGGCTGAAAACCCTGAAAACCAGGAATTCACAACTAAGCTCGCCTCATAAAGGCGCAACCGACAGAAGTCACCCCGCCAAAGCCGACACCTCGGCCGACGGTCCGATACCTACCGTTCACAGAAGACAAACCGCACTCCCGTACCGTTGCCCGAAGCTTCGAGCGCGTCTGCTACCGGCTATGCCATGATGCCCATATGGGAATTGTTCTGTCACATGCCACCGCGCGCGCTGTATACCAAACGGCCGAGTCGATCGCGATATATGCGACCGACCCCATACCCATGGATAAGATCAGGGCATCTGCGCCGACCACATCCGACCTCGAGGCGGCCCGGGCATGGCTCAAAAGGAAGAATGTCGATTCCGAAACCATCCATGTGCTGACGTTTTCCAACAATGCTCAAAGGCATCGCAAGGGCTGCGTCTGCCACCTCACGCGCTATGTGTTCGATGCAGAAAGCTACCTCGAACTAGAGCCGAACGTCTACATCGTCGACATCAAGCTGTGTGCCTTACAGGCAGCAGCTGATCTCGACCTTTCGGAACTCGTTGAGTATTACTTTGAAATCTGCGGCTCTTACGCGCTTGAAACGTCCGACGAAACTCAATATCGCGAACGTCCCGCCCTAACCACTGTCGACGAGCTCAGGGCATTCTTTTCACAGGCATCGGGCTATCGCGGATCAAATAAAGCGCTTAAGGCACTTTCATATGTACGCGGCGGCTGCCGTTCCCCACTCGAGACGGCGTTTGTCATGATGCTCACCATGCCCAAGTCGATGGGCGGCTTGGGCATACACTCTGTTCAAACAGACTATCGGGTCCCGGTAACCAAAAGATATGCCGCGCTCACGCGGCGTACGGTGTTCTACCTCGATGCATATCTCGAAAACTCCATGACCGATATCGAGTACAACGGCTTTTACCACGATGAACCCGAACAACAAGCAATTGACGAGGAACGCCGCAACACGCTTCGGAGCATGGGGTATGTCGTTATCACCGTCAGCCGTCATTCGTTTTTCAAACAGTCCGCCTTTAGGCGTGTCATGGAGGCGATTCGCATCCGCGAGAAGATATGGCCTGGTCGCCTTCCGAATAACTTCGCCATCCAGCAGGAAGCTCTTCGCCAATTTGTCTTGCGACGCTACTTTGAATACGGCCGGCGTGTCCTCGAGGCGCTTAGAGAAGAGGAGGTCGCCAAACGCGAGATTGCAGGTCAGTGCCCGCAGATCGACGACCCGAGCATCAATGATGTCCCCGAGCCAGATGACATGCAGCACGTTGCAGAACTTGCCGAGGAAATCAATGCACCATGGGAATGCGACATATCCGAAAAAACCGATGAGGATCGCACGGGAGACGACGCGATTGTTGATGTAATCGAAAGTTTGCTCTTCTAAAGGCAGTCCCTGCAGATGCTCACCAACATTTTTCGACTTATTCGGCCACCGTCGAGCCCAATCAACAGCAATAAAGCCTAATGAAGTTTCCAATAGAATTGAGTTTGCAAGAACTCTTGCAGAGAAAGAACTGATTCGTCCAGCATTGAACAGTTTAAAGTTCAAATATGAACAACCTTAATGCTCCACAAGGCGGTCTCCCTGGTATGCTGGCCGAATAACTCGATTTTTGTTGGTGAGCAACGAACCGAGCTACTTGCAACCGCAAAACCCCGAAGCAAAGGCACGCGATCGTCATATTTGCCGCACTTTGTATTGACATATGAACATGCGCTCATATAATCGGAAGCAAGTTATATGAGCACATGTTCATATGAAAGGATGTTGCAATGAGCGGTCACGCTGATGAAACAAAGACTGGCATCGAGGCCACTGAGTCAATCGTTCCCACCACCTGCTCGCCCGAGGACCTGCCCGACGAGGAGCTGCTGTACGACCTGGCAGACCTGTTCAAGGTCTTCAGCGACACCACGCGCATCAAGATCCTCTATGCCCTCATGGGCCGCGAGCTGTGCGTGGCAGACATCGCCGAAGCGACCGAAACCTCGCAGTCCGCGGTCTCGCACCAGCTGCGCACGCTCAAGCAGTCGCACCTGGTCAAGTTCCGCCGCGACGGCCGCAATATCCTGTACTCGCTCGCCGACGACCATGTTTACACCATGCTCAACCAGGGCATGAGCCACATCTGCGAATAACAGCCAACCACGGTACCAGCGCGGCCGGCGCCCAGGCCGCTAACACAGGGAAAGGAACCAATCATGAAAAAGCAGTTCAAACTCGACGAGATCGACTGCGCCAACTGCGCGCGCGAACTTCAGGAGGAGCTGGCCAAGCTCGAGGGCGTCAAATCCGTGTCCGTCAACTTTATGACCCAGAAACTGACGCTCGAGGCCGACGACGCCGAGTTCGACGAGGTCCTGGACCGCGTCGTTGAGTTCACCGCCGACGCCGAGCCCGACTGCGAGATCATCCTCTAGTCCGCACACGCGCCAACCCGCAAGGCCGCGCTTGCCGCGGCCTTTGCTCGCGATATTATATGAGCGAGTGTTCATACATTCAAATGGGAGGTTTGAATCATGGCGACCGCCGACCCCAAAAAGAAAAAGAAGAAGCGCAAGAAGAAAGAGTCCCTCGAGCATAAACGCAATCGCATCCTGGTCGCGCTGGGCATCTTTGCCGTGGTGTACGCCCTCGAGGAGCTTGGCGTCCTGACCGCAACGTTCGGCGAGCCGGGCGACATCTACGCCAGCTTCGTGCTGTTCCTCGTACCGTTTTTAATCGGCGGCTATGACGTCCTTCAAAAGGCGTTTAACAACATCCGCCGCGGCAAGGCCTTCGACGAAAGCTTTCTCATGGTCGTCGCAACCATCGGCGCGTTCGCCATGGTACTCTTCCCCGACGCCGACCCACACATGGCCGAAGGCGCCGCCGTCATGTTGTTCTACCAGGTCGGAGAGCTGTTCCAGGCATATGCCGTGGGCAAAAGCCGCAAGTCTATCAGCGCTATGATGGACATCGCGCCCGACTACGCCAACGTCGAGCAGGCCGACGGCACGCTCGAGCAAGTCTTCCCCGATGACATCGCCGTCGGCACCGTCATCGTGGTCAAGCCCGGCGAGCGCGTGCCCATCGACGGCGTCGTCGTCGATGGCGAGACGCAGCTCGACACCGCCGCCCTCACCGGCGAGTCGGTCCCCCGCCCCGCCAAGTCCGGCGACGACATCATCAGCGGCTGCATCAACATGACAGGCCTCATCCGCGTGCGCACCACCAAGCCATTTGGCGAGTCCACCGTCAGTCGCATCCTGGAGCTCGTGGAAAACGCCAGCGAAAAGAAGGCGCGCACAGAGAACTTCATCACGCGCTTCGCACGCGTCTACACGCCCGCCGTCACCGGCGCCGCAGCGGTGCTCGCACTCGGCGGCGGCCTGATTACCGGCGCCTGGTCCGACTGGATCCTGCGCGGCCTGACCTTCCTGGTCGTCAGCTGCCCGTGCGCGCTCGTTATCAGCGTGCCGCTGAGCTTCTTTGGCGGCATTGGCGGTGCGTCCAAGCTGGGCGTTCTCATCAAGGGCTCAAACTACCTCGAGACGCTTGCCGACGTAGACACCGTCGTCTTCGACAAAACCGGCACGCTCACCAACGGCACGTTCTCGGTCGTCGCGGTACATCCCGAGGCTAGCTATACCGAGCAGTCGTTGCTCGAGGTCGCGGCCCTTGCCGAGTCGTTCTCCGACCACCCCATCGCTCAGTCCGTGCGCGCCGCCTACCAGGGCGAGGTCGACCCCAAGCGCGTGAGCGACTCCGCCAACGACGCGGGCCACGGCGTGACGGCGACCATCGACGGCAAGCACGTCATCGTCGGCAACGCTAAGATGCTCGCGGCGGCCGGTGTCGACGCTCCCAATTGCGAGGTTGTTGGCACAATCCTGCATGTGCTCGTTGACGGCGCGTACGCCGGCCACATCGTGATTGCCGATACGGTTAAAGCCGATGCCGAGCAGACGATCCGCGATTTGCACGCCGCCGGCGTCAAACGTACCGTCATGCTCACAGGCGACCGCGAGGAAGTGGCGGCATCCGTGGCCAAGCGACTTGGACTCGACGAGTTCCATGCGCAGCTGCTGCCGGGCGACAAAGTCGAGCGCGTCGAGGCGCTGCTTTCGACCGAGAGCGGCAAGGGCAAGCTCGCCTTTGTCGGCGACGGCATTAACGACGCACCCGTGCTCACGCGCGCCGATGTGGGCATTGCCATGGGTGCCATGGGGTCCGATGCCGCGATCGAGGCCGCCGACGTCGTACTCATGGACGACAAGCCGTCCAACATCGCCCGCGCGATTCGCGTGGCGCGCAAGACCATGACGATTGTCTGGCAGAACATCATCTTTGCATTGGGCATTAAGCTGCTGATCCTGGTGCTTGCGGCGCTCGGCATCGCCAACATGTGGCTTGCCGTCTTTGGCGACGTGGGCGTGGCGATCATCGCCATTCTGAACGCCATGCGCGCGATGGGTGTCAAGAACCTTTAGTGCTGTCCGGCCGGGGCCGGGTTTGGTTTTGAAAACGTCCTCGACCATGTGCGGCGCCTTGTCCTGCTCCTGCGGAGCTGCGGACAAGGCGCCGCACCGGTCTGCGGAGTGTTTTCAAAACCAAACCCGGCCCCGGCCTGCAGTGACGCTGCTGGAGGTTCTTGGCATCGCTTGCTGGCGGGGTTCCTTGTCTGAAATGGACTTGGCTGATGGGGCCTTTTGTCCCGGTCGCTGTCCCGCGCCGTTTCGGCGCGGGAGGCGCGCCACTTTGGGATGTAAGGGCGGCGCTGTTGAAAGGACGCTACCCATTGATTGGGTTACTTTGGACTCAATGGTAGCTGTTGTTGTTTGAAAGTTCTATCCCCTTTCGCTGGTTCGCGCTTTGCGCGAACTCCGCGTTACTGGGGACCTGTTAGGCCTCCGTTGTCTCGTCCTTAGCAAGCATCGCCCTCAGCTTCTCGAAGCTTTCCTCGCTCAGGCAATGCTCCATGTGGCAGCCCTCCTGCGCGGCAACTTCGGCCGAAACGCCCGCATCCTCGAGCAGCTGCACAAAAAAGCAGTGACGCTCCCACATTTGGCGCGCGACCTCCAGCCCGCGCTCCGTCAGATGCACGTCGCGTTTGCCCATCTCGACGTAGCCGTTGCTCTCCAGCGTCGCCATGGCCTTGGAGACGCTTGCTTTGGTTACGCCAAGGTACTCCGCAACGTCGATCGAGCGCACGATGCCCTGACGTTCCGACAGAACGTAGATCGATTCGAGATAGTCTTCTCCGGATTCACGTAGGGCCATGGGCCGCCTTTCGCGATGATTGCTAGTTAGCCTTTGGATACTTTCTTTGGCTTACTTTACCGCAAAAGTTGCCCATGTCTTACTGCATTGACTAAAAAGTTAGCCGTGTTTCACAAAACGCGCGGGTGGGGCGCGACACCCCGGCGCGTGGCGCACGGCGCGCAAGGAGTGTCCCCAGGTGCCGGCCGAAAAGGAACGTCCCCAAGTGCCGTGCGCCCAAGTGCCGGGTGCCCGCCCTCAGCTAGATCAGGCCGAAGTGCTTCGCGGCGTTGTAGATGCCGCCGTCGTCTACGGCGGTCGTTATGTAGGTCGCGGCGGCTTTCACGGTCTCCTGCGCGTTGCCCATGGCCACGCTTGTGCCCACGGCCGAGAACATCGACAGGTCGTTCTCGCCGTCGCCAAAGGCGATTGCCTCGCTTGCGTCGATGCCCAGGCGCTCGAGCGTTGCTGCCACGCCCAGGTCCTTGCCGCCGTTAGCAGGAATGATGTCGCAGAACAGGTCGCACCAGCGCGTGGTGAGCGAATGCGACACGGCATCGGTTACGATATGCTCGTCGGCGGGGTCGACGAAGGCGCAGAACTGGTAGACCGGCGCGTCGAAGGCGTGCTCAAACGGCTCCTCGTGGTAGACGATTCCTGCGTTGCTGCCGGCCGTCACCACGCGCTCGGACAGGCGGTTCACAAACGAGTTCTCGCCCTGCATGCACAGCGAGTCGTAGCGCCCCTGCGCCACCTGGTCCACGATTACCGCGACGTCGGCCGGATCGATCGGGCAGCTGCGATAGACACCCTCCGCGTCAAAGCAGTGCTGGCCAGAGAGCGTGATGTATGCATCCCAGCCCAGGTCGAACAGCCAATCCGGCATCTGGTAGGTCGGGCGGCCCGTGGCGATCACACACGCGACCCCCTGCTCGTGAAAGCTATCGAGCACCCGCTGCGCCGACGCCGGAATCCGATGGGTCTTAAAGCTCAGCAGCGTGCCGTCGATATCGAAAAACGCGGCCTTGATCATCCTCGTCTACTCCTCGCCCTCGAGCTTTTCGCTCGCCTCGAGCCACGCCATCTCCAGCTCATCCATGGCGGCGCGCGCCTCGTCGATCTTTGCCTGCTGCTCGCCGAGCGCCGTGTAGTTGGTGGGGTCGACCTGGGCCATCGCGGCCTCGGCCTCCTCCACGCGGGCGCGCTGCGTCTCCATCTTGCGCTCCAGCGAGCTCACCTCGCGGCGGAGCTTTTGGCGCTCGGCGTTGGAAAGGCCGTTGGGCTGACCGCTCGATTTGGGTTTCTCGGCCGCGACCGCCGCGACACCGGTGTCGAACGTGCCGGTCTTGGCGCTCGGCGCGCCCACGGGCTCGC
This sequence comes from uncultured Collinsella sp., assembly GCA_934646865.1. Lineage (GTDB taxonomy): Bacteria > Actinomycetota > Coriobacteriia > Coriobacteriales > Coriobacteriaceae > Collinsella. The sequence goes on from CAKUEU010000010.1 coordinate 35,440, forward strand.
CCTCGGCGGTGGCGTTGCACAGACGCAGGTACTGGTCCACACCGCCGGGCATGTGCGTCAGGTGGCCGTCGAGCAGCGCCCACTGCTGGTCGGTCACGCGCTCCATAAGGAAGCGGTCATGCGTCACCAGAATCAGCGTGCCCGGCCAGCCGTCAAGCAGGTCCTCGACAATCGCCAGCATGTCGGTATCGAGGTCGTTGCCAGGCTCGTCCAGGATAAGCACGTTGGGCTCGTCCAGAATCGTCAGCAGCAGCGACAGGCGGCGGCGCTGGCCGCCCGAAAGGTCGCCGATGCGGCTCCAGAGCTGCTGGGTCGTAAAGCCCAGGCGCTCGCAGAGCTTCTCGGGCGAAGTCTCCTTGCCGTCGATGACGTAGTACTTCTTGTAATTGCTCAGCACCTCGCGAATCGTATCGCCCATGTAGGGCTCTAGCTCCTCGAGCTGCTGCGACAGCACGCCAAAGCGCACCGTCTGGCCGATCTTCACGCGGCCGCGTAGCGGCGCGATCTTGCCCTGGATCACGTCGAGCAGCGTGGACTTACCGGCACCGTTCTCGCCCAGCAGACCATAGCGGTCGCCCGCGCCGATGAGCCAAGTCACGTCGGAGAGCACCTGCTTGGGCGCGCCGTCGGCGTCCGAGTAGCCGGCGTCCACGTCGACCACATCGATAACCTGCTTGCCCAGGCGGCTAACGGCCAGGCGCTTGAGCTCCAGCTCGTCGCGCACGGGCGGCACGTCGGCGATGAGCTCGCGGGCGGCCTCCACACGAAACTTGGGCTTGGTGGAACGGGCCTGGGCGCCGCGGCTCAGCCATGCAAGCTCCTTGCGCGCCATGTTGCGGCGGCGCTCCTCGGTGACGGCGGCCATGCGGTCGCGCTCCACGCGCTGCAGGATGTATGCCGAGTAGCCGCCCTCGAAGGGATCGACCTGGCCGTCGTGGACTTCCCACATACTGGTGCAGACCTCGTCCAAAAACCAGCGGTCGTGCGTGACCACGAGCATGGCGCCCTGGCCGCGCTGCCAGCGGGCCTTAAGATGGCGCGCGAGCCAGTTGATGGTGCGCATATCCAGGTGGTTGGTGGGCTCGTCGAGCATGAGCACGTCGTAGTCGCCGATCAGCAGGCGCGCGAGGTCCACGCGGCGGCGCTGACCGCCCGAAAGCTCGCCCACCGTGCCCTCCCAGGGCACATCGCTAATGAGGCCGGCGAGGATCTGGCGCGTGCGGGGGCTCGATGCCCATTCGTACTCGGGCGTGTCGCCCACAACGGCACGATGCACGGTATCAGTATCGACAAGCTGGTCCTTTTGGCCGAGCAGGCCGATCGTGGTGCCGCGGCGATGCGTCACGCGACCGTCGTCGGGCTCCAACGTGCCAGCGAGCACGCTCAGCAGCGTCGACTTGCCGTCGCCGTTTTTGCCGACAATACCAATACGGTCGCCCTCGCCCACGCCGAGCGTCACGCTATCGAAAATATGCTTGGTGGGAAACTCTAGGCTGACGGAATCGCATCCCAAAAGAATCGCCATATGCCCTGCTCCTTCGTAGAAATTCAACGTTGTCCATGATAGCGAAAACCACCACAAAGGTGCCTGTCCCCTTTGTGGTGGTTTTGGGCGGGCGCAGTCGACGAGCGCAACCCCGCAAACGCAAAAAGGCGGGCCATCTCCCGCAAGAGATGACCCGCCTCTCCAATCAGTCCCGTGGCGACCGTGGCCGCCGCGGGCCTCAAGCATGTCCCGGACTAGGAGAACATGCCGGTGAGGTAATCATTCAGCCGCTGATCCTTGGGCCGTTGGAAAATCTCGTCGGTCTCGTCGTACTCGACCATATCGCCCATGTAGAAGAACGCCGTGCGGTTGGACACGCGCGACGCCTGCTCCATGTTGTGCGTCACGATGACGATAGCGCGCTCGGCGACGATCGACGACATAAGGTCCTCGATCGCCAGCGTCGAGATGGGGTCGAGCGCCGAGCAGGGCTCGTCGAACAAGATCACATCGGGGTTGAGCGCCAGCGTGCGCGCGATGCACAGGCGCTGCTGCTGACCGCCCGAAAGCGCATAGGCGCTCTTGTCGAGCTTGTCCTTGACCTCGTCCCACAGTGCCGCGCCGCGCAGACTCTCCTCGACCATGCGGTCGAGCTCGTCATGGTCGGTGATGCCGTGGCGCTTAGGCGCAAACGTAATGTTGTCGCGAATGGACTTGCGGAACGGATTAGGCTGCTGGAATACCATGCCAATGGAACGGCGCAGCTCGTACGTGTTCTCGGTCCTGGTGTTCACGTTGCGCCCGCGGTAGTTGATCTCGCCCTCCACGCGGCAACCGCGAATCTCGCGATTCATCAGGTTGAGGCTGCGCAAGAAGGTCGACTTACCGCAGCCCGAAGGCCCGATGAGCGCCGTGATCTCGCCCTTGTGGAAGTCGAGCGACGTGTTATGCAGCGCATGGTGGTTGCCGTAGTACACGTTGACGTCCTTGGCGGAGAGCACGACCTCGTCGCTCACGGCCTTGCCGTTCACGCGAACGCGCTTCTCGCTCTCCCCCACGCTCGACAGGAAGTCCTGGGTCTCGGACGTGGCCGCCTCGGTTGCGGGCGTTGCATTCATCTCGCTCATTCGGCCGTCATCTTCCTTGCCAGTTGCTTGCCCACGATACGGGCGATTACGTTAAACAGCAGCACGCAGATCATCAGCAGTGCGGCGGTGCCCCAAACGATCTGCTGGGCCTCGGGGCTGCCCTCGCCGTAGATCTTGTAGATGTGCACGGCGAGCGACTCACCGGGGCGGAACACGTTCCAAGCGCACGTGGGGCTCGACAGGTTAAAGCTCAAGAAGTTGAGGCGAACCGGCGAGCTCATGCCCGAGGTAAAGAGCAGCGCTGCGGCCTCGCCAAACACGCGACCGGCCGAAAGCACGATGCCGGTCACGATGGCGGGCATGGCCTCGGGAATCAGGATATGCAGCGTGGCCTCCCAGCGGGTGAGGCCCATGGCCAGGCACGCATCGCGCTGGGCCTGTGGCACGTCCTCGAGCGCCTGCTGAATCACGCGCACCAGGATGGGGATGTTGAACATGGTGAGCGCGACGGCGCCGGAGATGATGGAGTACTTCCACCCCAGCTGCACCGAGAACACCAGGAATCCGAACATGCCGACGACGATGGAAGGCAGCGAGGACAGCGTCTCGATGGCGGTGGAGGCGATGTCGCGGATGGGGCCGTCGGGTGCGTACTCGACCAGGAAGACCGCGCCGCCCAGGCTGATGGGCACCGAGATAACCAGGGTGATCAGCAGCAGGTAGAACGAGTCGAACAGCTGGTAGAGCACGCCGCCCTGGGTGCCGTTGGCGCGCGACGGCTCCGTGAGGAAGCCCGGCTGGAACAGCGTCGAGATACCCTCGAACAGGATGTAGGCCACCATGGAAACGACGATGAGCATGACGATGGCGACGATTGCCGTCAACACGCCCGTGGCGATGCGGTCCTGTTTTTGGACACGCCCGAGTCTCGCCTCGTCGATATGGATGCGCGTGCTAGCCACGAGCCTTCGCCCCCTTGCGGCCAATGAGATGGATGATCAGGATGAAGATGAGGCTCATGCCCATCAGTAGCAGACCGAGCGCCCACAGAACGTCGTCCTGAGCCGAGCCCTCGGCATAGACCGCCATGGACGTGGTGAGCGTGGTCGTGATGGTCGAAGCCGGCGACAACAGCGACGTCGGCATGGCCTCGATACCGCCGATGACCATGCGCACGGCGAGCGTCTCGCCAAAGGCGCGGGTCATGCCCAGGATGACCGCGGTCATGAGCGACGGCATGGCGGACTTGAGCACCACGTGCCAGATGGTCTGCCAGCGGGTATAGCCCAGCGCGAGCGAACCCTGACGGTAGCTGTCGGGCACGGCGCGCAGGCCGTCGACCGAAAGCGTGGTCATGGTCGGCAGGATCATGACGGCCAGCACGATGGCGCCGGGCAGGATGCCCAGGCCCGTGCTCACGTGGAAGACGCTCTTCATAAGGCCGACGACCACGTGGAAGCCGATCAGGCCAAAGACGACCGAGGGGATGCCGGTCAAAAGCTCGATAAGCGGCTGGAAGATCTTGGAGCCAAACTTAGGCTGAATCTCAACCGCGAAGATGGCAGAGCCGATGGCGATGGGCAGTGCGATGAGCGTGGAGAGCACCATAACCGCAAACGAGGTGACGATCAGGGGCAGGGTACCGGTATAGGGCAGACCGTTTTCGGCCGTGTTGGCCAGGTCCCACTTAGTACCGGCGAAAAACTCGACGACCGAGACGCCGTCCTCAACGAAAGCCGAGAGGCCCTTTTGGGCGACCATAAAGATGAGCGCGGCAACGACAAGCGTCACGAGCGCTACGCACGCGCCCGTGACGCCCAGGCCCACGTTCTCAAGGTCGCGCTTTGGCAGCTGTTTTGCCATTGCAAACCTTTCCGGGGGCGATTACTTATTTAGCGGAAACCTTGCCGCTGGCGTCCTTGACGACCTTCATGGCAGAGACGGGGATGAAGCCCTGTTCCTCGACGAGCTTGCCCTGGACGTCGTCGGAGAGCATGAACTCCAGGAAGGCCGTGGTGGCCTCGTCGGCGTCCTTGGAGCAGTACATGTGCTCGGTAGCCCAGATCTTGAAGGAGTCGTCGGTGACGTTCTCGCTCTTGGGCTCGACGCCCTCGACCTTGATGGCGTTGAACTTGGAGTCGTCGAAGTGCGAGAAGTCGAGATAGGAGATGGCGTTGTCGGTGCTGGCCATCTGAGTCTGGACGTCGCCGGACTTGTCGAGCTCGGCATCGCCCTTAAAGTCGACAGCCTCGTCGCCAAAGACGGCGGCCTCGAAGGTGGCGCGGGTGCCGGAGCCGGCCTTGCGGTTGAGGACGACGATGGTGGCGTCGTCGCCGCCGACCTCCTTCCAGTTGGTGATCTGGCCGGAGAAGATGCACTTGAGCTGCTCGAGGGACAGGTCGTCGACCTTGACGTTCTTGGAGACGACGGGACCCATGCCCACGACGGCGACCTCGTGGTCGACGAGGTTCTTGACCTGGTCGGCCTCGAGCTTAGTCTCGGCGAAGACGTCGGAGTTGCCGATGGTGACGGTGCCGGCGGCGACAGCGGTCAGGCCCTTGCCCGAGCCGTTGCCCGAGCCGGAGATGGAGACGTCGGGGTTGGCGTCCATGAACTTCTCGGCAGCAGCCTCGACGAGAGCCTGGAACGAAGAGGCGCCGTCGTAGGTCACCTCGCCGGAGACGGACTCGGCAGCGGCAGCGGCGCTGCCCTTGTCGGCGGCATCGGAGGCACCTGCGCCACCGCAACCGACGAGGCCGAGACCGACGATGCTGGCAAGACCACCAGCGAGGCCGAGGAACTGACGACGAGAATAAGCCTGATCGAGCATGATCTTCCTTTCATACATGCGACTCGCGGGCACCCTGCCCGCTTTGCTGTTTGGAAAGATACGACCTCGATCGGACGGCAGCCGCGCCAGCTGCGGTTTCTTACGGGCATCTGATAGACCCTTACCGCAAGCGCGGCTCAGCCTTTACAAACGAATAACAATCCCCCACTCAAGCATGGTGCGCCTTTTACACCGACTAAAGAAGTTGCGGTGAAATAGTTCCTGTTTGGCCGCCAAGCAGCCGATTCTAGGAACTATTCCACCGCAACTTATAGAAGCCCGGAGCCGAAGCACCGGGCTCGTGTATCCAAGCAAAATGTTGGGGTTTCCCAGGTGCCCGAGATTGCCCCGAAAGAGGAGCGCCGCGTACTTTGGTACGCAAGCGACGGTTTGAGGGGCAAGGTCGGGTGCCTGGGGAAGCCCTAAAGCTCCAACTCGTTGAGCCTTAGAATCGCCACGATATAGATCTTGAGCGCCTGCTTGAGCTGGTCCTCGTTCGCGCACTCGTTGGGGCCGTGCATCTGGCCGCCCCACGTGGGCAGCTCAAGGCCGGTCTCCTCGGGGCCAAACGACACGGCGCGGGCAAAGTTGCGCGCGTACGTGCCGCCGCCCATGGCGAAAGGCTCGGCATGCTTGCCCGTAAACTCGTTATAGGTATCGATGAGCGCCTTCACGGCCGGATCATCGGCCGAAACCGAGAACGGCACCTTCGCACGGCCCACGCGATACGTCACGCCAAAGCGGCCGACGAGCGGCTCCAGCTGCTCGCACATGGTGTCGGCGCTGGTGCTGTCGGGGAAGCGCACGTCGATGACCTGCTCAATGTGGCCATCCACTACACGGATGACGCCGGGGTTGCAGGTAAGCGGGCCAAACGCCGGGCTCGTCGCGTCAATCCCCAGGCCGCGGCCATAGGCATCCGAATGCACAAAGGCCAGGAACTTGACGAACTCATGCTCGGCAGGCGTCAGCAGGCGCTCTCCACGGGCACCAAACGCGTCCTCGGCCTCGCGCAGATACGTCACGATCAGGCCGACGGCGTTGATGGTGCCCTCGGGCATCGAAGCGTGGCCACCAATGCCGTGGGCGAATATCTGCGCATGACCGTTATCGAGCGCCGTGATCTCCAGGCGGTCGGCATGCTCGACCGGCGCCGGCAGCTCGTCGGCGGCAATGGCAAGCTCGCAGATGGACTGCGAAGGAATGGCGTTGCCCGCCTCGGCGCCGCTCCAGGATACAATGCGCCCGCCGTCGATCTTGGGGCTCACGAACGTCGCCTCGAACTGGCCCTTCTCGGCATTGCAGACCGGGAACTC